>JBQGDI010000075.1:0-12613 GCA_052038965.1 Candidatus Limnocylindrales bacterium
CACGCCCACTGGATCGGCGACCGCGAGTACTACAGCGTGGAATCGCCGGCCGAAGCGATCGACCTGGCCGTCAGCCGCGGCTGGACCTCGATCTCGGAGCAGTGGGTCAATCCGGAGCGGCTCGACGAGCTCACCCGCCTCGCCGCGGACGCCGCCCTGCCGCTTCGCGTTGACGCGTACCTCGCACTCAACTACGACACGGAGTTTCTCGGCGACTGGTACACGGATCGTGCGCCGGGACGGGTGGATGACCACCTCCGCGTCCAAGGGTTGAAGATCCACCTCGACACCGGCTCCGGCCGGATCGTGAACTGGGAGCCGGAGGAGCTCGTCGCCACGATCGGTCGGGCGAACGATGCCGGCTGGCAGGTATCGGTCCACAGCATGAGCTCCCGCGCGCAGGAGCTGGTCCTCGAGGCCTTCGAGGCGGCACTCGGACCGACCGGGCCCAATCCGCTCCACCACCGGGTCGAGCACGCCGTACAGGTGACCGACGAGCAGCTGGCACGCATGGCCGCCCTCGATCTCGCTCTCGTCATCCATCCCGACGGCGAACCGGACTGGATCATGTACGACGGCCTGCTGGCCGATTTCGACCGAGACAAGCCACCCGCAGACGTCGAGGCCGAGGTTGGCCGCTGGCGTGACTTCGTCGACGCGGGGTTGCATGTCGCCTTTGCGACCGACGCGCCGTGGACCTTCCCGGACTTCGAGCCGGGCGACAGGTTGGTCGAGCTGACCGATGGCATGGGACGGGCCGTCGACCACATCGCTGCCGGCATGGACGGGAGGCAGCGCATGAACCCGGTCATGCCGGCGTGGCTGCTCGACCAGCTGCTGACGGCCGAGCAGGGCCTCCGGTCGGTGACACTCGAGGCGGCCTACGCGCTCGGCGACGAAGCGCGGCGTGGCCACCTGGCCGTCGGCGCGTACGGCGACGTCACGATCCTCAGCGGCGACATCACCGCGGGATCGCCGGACGACATCCGGGCCCTGGACGTCGTCGCCACCATCGTGGGCGGCGTGTCGGTGTATTGCGGGGAGCCGGACTTCTGTCCCTGACCCCGGCGAGCGAGTTATGACAAGGCCGGCCTTGCGGCGACCCATACCGTGTGACACGCCTCGGCCAGCCGCGGCGGTCGCACGGAAGGGAGCATGGACGCCGATCTCGTCTTCCGAGCCCAGCGCGGTGACAAGGGGGCCTACGGCCTCATCGCCACCGTTCGTCTTCGACGTGCCCTGAACGGACCGACGCTCGTAGCGGCCGCCGGCCGAGCGCGCCGGCAGCCATCTCATACGAGCCGCCGGCAACACCGGCGGCTCGAGGTGACTCGTCCTGAGGAGCCGGGGGTCAGGCCTTCTTGGCGGAGGCCTTCTTCGGGCTGGCGTCGGTTGCCTTGGTGGCACTCGCCTTGGCTGGGGCCGGCTTGGCAGCGCTCGCCTTCGTGGTCGATGCCTTGGTGGGCGCCTTGGCCGGCGTCTTCGCCGCCGTGGCCTTCATCGCGGCCGCGGTCGCGGCCGGCTTCGGCTTCGACGCCGCAGCCGGGGCCGCACCCTCCGCGCGCGCCGTCTTCGTGAGGGCCGCGCGGGCCTTGCCCGCGGCGGTCTGGGCGCCCTTGGCCTTGTCTGCCCGGCCGGCGGCAATCCGCGCCTTGGCAGCCTTCTGCGCGGCCGCCTTGCCGACGGTCTTGGCCTTGCCCTTGGCCACGACGGCCGTGCCCTCGAGCAGGTCGTTCAGCTTGATCGCGAGGCGTGACTTGCGGCGGGCTGCGGCGTTCGGGTGAATGGCGCCCGTCTTTGCGGCTCGGTCCAGGGCGCTCATCGCCTCCGACAGGGCCGCCTGGGGGTCCTGGCCCTCGGCGGGGGCCGAGGCCACGTCGATCGCCCTGCGCACGAGCGTCTTGGCGGCGGCCCGCCGTGGCCCGAGAACCTCGTGCCGTCGCTCGGAGCTGCGGACGCGCTTGAGGCCGGACGGTGAGCGAGCGCCGGTCCATTTGCGGGGCGTTCTGGCCAAGGACTGAACCCTCTTCGAATGCGCGCCGGGCCGCGCGGCTGGTCGTCTCCGGGCGCGAGCGGAGCGAGATGGGACCCCGAGCGCGAACCGGGATGGTAGCAGAGGCCCGGCCGCCCACGCCGATTGCCGGGCAGCCCTGTCAGACTGCGCCGCTGTGATCGCCATCCTCGGCGGCCTTGGAGCCGCCGTCTCGTGGGCCGTGGCCACGCTCGCTTCGAGCCGGTCCAGCCGGATGATCGGGGCGTTCCCGGTCATCGCCTGGGTCATGACCGTCGGCCTCGCCGTGATCGCGCTGCCGGCCCTGACCGCCGAACCGGTGCCCCTCGGAACCGCGGAGCTGCTGGGCCTCGCGATCGTCGGGATCTGCAACAACGCGGGCCTGCTGATGGCCTACGCCGCGCTCCGGATCGGGCAGGTATCGATCGTCGCGCCGATTGTCGCGACGGAGGGTGCGGGCGCGGCGCTGCTGTCGATCGCGCTCGGCGAGCCGCTCGGCCTGCCGATGGCGGTCGTGCTTGGCGTCATCGCGGTCGGCGTGGTCCTCGCCGCCATCGAGCGATCGAACGGCGGGGGGCCTCGGCGGATCGAGCCCGAGACGGCCCGGCGAGCGGCCCTCCTCGCGATCGCCGCGTCGGTGACCTTCTCCGTCGGCCTCGTGACCGCGGGACGCCTCGGGACGTCCGTGCCGATCGCCTGGATCCTGCTCGCCTCGCGCCTCGCCGGCACCTTCGGCATCGCGCTGCCGCTGCTGCTGACGCGGCGGCTGCGCCTGACCCGGTCGGCCGCGCCGCTCGTCCTGCTGGCGGGACTCCTCGAGGTTTCCGGGACAGCCCTCTACGTGCTCGCGGCGAAGGACGGGGTCGCCGCCGCGGCGGTGCTGTCGTCGCAGTTCGCGGCCATCGCGGCCATCGGCGCGTTCGTGCTCTTCGGCGAGCGCCTCCAGCGCGTCCAGGTGGCCGGCGTGGCCCTCATCGCCGTCGGCGTCACGGCGCTCGCGGCCGTCCAGGCCTGACCCGAGCGGCGACAATGACGGCCATGGCCGACAACATCGCTTCCCTCCGAGCCCAGCTGCTCGAGCTTCTCGACGCCAAGGGTGCCCACATGCCCTTCGAGGCCGCCGTGGCCGACTTCCCGACGGAGGCCATCAACCGCCCCGCCCCGAGCCTGCCGTACACGCCGTGGCACCTGCTCGAGCACATCCGGATCGCCCAGTTCGACATCCTCGACTACATCCGGAACCGCGCCTACCTCGAGCCCACCTGGCCGGACGAGTACTGGCCGGCGCGAGATGCGACCACGACGCGCGACGGCTTCGACGCCTCGATCCGAACCTTCCTCGAAGACCGGGAGGCGCTCAAGGCGATCGTGCGCGACGGGGCGACGGACCTCTTCGCGACGATCCCCGGAACGCCCGACCACAACCTCGTTCGCGAGATCCGGATCCTCGGGGCGCACAACGCCTACCACATCGGCGAGTTCGCGATCCTCCGCCAGGTCATGGGCACCTGGCCGCGGGAGCGTGAGGCTGGCTGAGTCCCCGCTCCGCGCGTCGTGGTAGGGTTCGTGCCATGCGGACTACCATTGATCGAGCCGGGCGAGTGGTAATCCCGCGGCGGCTGCGTGAGCGGATCGGGCTGGGCCAGGGCGGCCAGGTCGAGGTCGTGCTCGACGGCTCCGGAATACGGATCGAGCCAGTGGCGGGAATCGATCTGCGCGAGGAGGACGGCCTGCTGCTCATCCCGGCCACCGGCGTCGCGATCGGCGACGACCTCGTCCAGGAGCTGATCGATGCCGACCGTCACGAGCGCTGAGCGGCCGATCATCTTCCTCGACACGAGCACGGCCATTGCCCTCGTCGTCGAGGACCACGAAGCTCACGTCGCCACCCGGGCTGCGGTCCGGGGTCGACGTCTCGGACTGGCCGGTCACGCGTGGTTCGAGACGTTCTCGGTCCTGACGCGCCTGCCCGCCGACCGGCGAAGGACCCCAGCCGACGCCGTGCGGGTCCTGGCGACGAACTTTCCGGAGTCGCAGTTCATCCCCGAGACGGCCGCTGCCGGCCTCGGCGCCGAGCTCGCCCGGCTGGGGATTGCCGGCGGCGCCGTCTACGACGCGCTGGTGGCGATCGCCGCCCGGCACCACCGCCGGCCACTCCTGTCGCGGGACCGTCGCGCGCGGCCGATCTACGACGCGCTCGGGGTCGAGCTCGAGGTCCTGTCCGCGTGACGATCCCGCAGGACCGCCTGCGCAACTTCTCGATCATCGCCCACATCGACCATGGCAAGTCGACCCTGGCCGACCGGCTGCTCGAGCTGACCCACACGATCGAGGCACGCCAGATGACGAGCCAGGTGCTCGATTCGATGGACCTCGAGCGCGAGAAGGGCATCACGATCAAGGCCCGCGCGGTGCGCCTCGAGTACACCGCCCGGGACGGGCTTCGCTACGGGCTCAACCTCATCGACACGCCCGGCCACGTCGACTTCAGCTACGAGGTCAGCCGTAGCCTCCAGGCCTGCGAGGGTGCGATCCTCGTCGTCGACGCGGCCCAGGGCATCGAGGCCCAGACGCTCGCCAACGTCCACCTCGCCCTCCGGGAGAACCTCACGATCATCCCGGTCCTCAACAAGATCGACCTGCCGTCGGCCCAGCCGGAGCTCGTCATGGAGGAGCTGGAGACGGCCCTCGCGATCCCGCGCGAGGAGGTCCTGCTCGTCTCGGCCAAGGAGGGCACCGGCGTGCCCGAGGTCCTCGAGGCGATCGTCGAGCGGATCCCGCCGCCGAAGGGCGATCCCGGCGCGCCACTCCGGGCGCTCGTCTTCGACTCCCACTACGACCCCTACAAGGGCGTCGTGGTCTACGTCCGGCTCGAGGAGGGCACGCTCCACGCCCATGACCGCATCCGGCCGATGGCCTCGGGGGCCGAGACCGAGCTCCTGGAGCTCGGGGTCTTCCGGCCCCAGCTGGTCCCGGTCAAGGCCCT
Source organism: Candidatus Limnocylindrales bacterium (assembly GCA_052038965.1). Classification (GTDB taxonomy): domain Bacteria; phylum Chloroflexota; class Limnocylindria; order Limnocylindrales; family CSP1-4; genus UBA5189. The sequence continues at coordinate 4,998 of JBQGDI010000075.1, forward strand.
GCAAGCGGGCGAGGTCGGTTACGTCGCGACGGGCCTGAAGAACGTCCGCGAAGCCCAGGTCGGCGACACGATCACGACGGTCGCGAGGCCGGCCGCCGCGCCGCTCCCCGGCTACCAGGAGGCGAAGAGCCTCGTCTTCGCCGGCATCTACCCGGTCTCCGGCGAGGACTACCCGCTCCTCCGGGACGCGATCGAGAAGCTCCACCTCAACGACGCCTCGTTCACCTTCGAGCCGGAGTCGTCGGTCGCCCTCGGCTTCGGCTTCCGTTGCGGGTTCCTCGGCCTGCTGCACATGGAGATCGTCCAGGAGCGGCTCGAGCGGGAGTTCGACCTCGAGCTCATTGCCTCGGCGCCGTCCGTCGAGTACGAGGTCGTCCGGCTCGGGGATCGCAGCGTCGTCCGGGTCGACAACCCCTCGAAGCTACCGCCGGTCGGCGAGATCGAGGAGATCCGCGAGCCGTGGGTCCGCGTCTCGGTGATCACGCCCGCGTCGTACATCGGCGCGCTCATGGAGCTCTCGACGAACCGCCGGGGCACGTTCGTCGACCTCGAGTACCTCGACCCGGCCCGGGTCCTGATGCGCTTCGAGATGCCGCTGGCAGAGCTCATCGTGGACTACTACGACCAGCTCAAGACTCGCACCGCCGGGTATGCCTCGATGGACTACGAGGAGATCGGCTACCGGCCGGCGAGCCTCGTCCGGCTCGACGTCCTCGTCGCCGGCGAGCCGGTCGACGCGCTGTCGATGATCGTCCACCGCGAGGCCGCGACGGCCATCGGGCGAACCCTCGTGAGCCGGCTTCGCGAGCTGATCCCGCGCCAGATGTTCGAGGTCCCGATCCAGGCCGCCATCGGATCGAACGTAGTTGCACGGGAAACCGTCCGAGCGATGCGCAAGAACGTGCTGGCCAAGTGCTACGGTGGCGACATCACCCGGAAGCGCAAGCTCCTCGAGAAGCAGCGAGAAGGAAAGCGCCGGATGAAGCGAATCGGCTCGGTCGAGATCCCGCAGGAGGCCTTCCTGGCGATGCTCCGCACGGACGAGTCGTGAGCGACCTGCTCGACGCCGTTCCGACCGAGCTCCGGGTCCTCGTCGGGCTGGCCGTGACCGGCCTGCTCGTGATGCTCCGCCTCGAGGCCCAGCGGTTCGGCACGGCCGAGTACGACGAGCCGATCCGGGGTCGCCGGGCGCCACTGCTCCGGCGCCTGTCGTGGTACGTCATCGGCCTCGGCGGGATCGCCGCGCTGCTGTTCATCCACCCGGACCCCGAAGGCGAGCTGTTCCTGTTCGTCGGCGACCGGTCCGGGATCGCCATCGCGTTCGTGCTCGTGGCTGCGGGCGTCGCCCAGGCCGTCGTTCTCGCCTGGCTCCATTACCGACACCTGCGCCTGCCGGACCTGACGTCGTATCCGACCGGGCTCGGGAACGAGATCCTGACCGCGCTCATCGACGAGGCCGTCTTCCGTGGCGCCGTGCTCGGCTACTTCCTGTGGGCCAGCGACGGGAACGTGAACCTCGCGATCCTGGGCCAGGCGTTCCTGTACGTCCTGGCGACGCGGCTCGGGGCGCCCGGCCGGGACCGCTATCTCTTCCTGCTCGCGCTGGTCATCGGCCTCGTCGGGGGGTGGGCGACGATCGCCACGAACGGAATCGGCGCCTCGTTCCTCGGCCATGCCGTGACCCGCGTCGCGATGTTCCTTGCGACGGGTCACGCGGGGCAGCCGGCGCCGCCGGGCGCCGAGGTCGAGGATGTCGAACGGCGACGTCGAACGCCCGAGGGCTGGCGGGCCGTGGAGCGGCAGGGCAGGGAGCACTGAGCAGGCACCTCCTGGGGTCGAAAGGGCCGGCCCGGTCGCGGCCGCCGGTGGCGTTGTACCTCCACGTTCCGTTCTGCCATTCGATCTGCCCATACTGCGACTTCGTGGTCATCGCCGGCCGCGCGGCGCGCGGGCCGTCGAACCGGGTCGGGCTGTTCGTCGAAGCGGTCGCCATGGAGCTGGACCTGCGGGCCGAGGCCCTCGACGTTCGCTGGGGTCCGCCGGGGACCCGCCCGCCGCTGCGCTCCGTGTACCTGGGTGGTGGCACGCCGAGCCTGCTGCCGGCCGAGGCGGTCGCGTGGCTGCTGGACCTCGTGCGGTCGCGGTACGGCCTCGCCCCGGACGCGGAGGTGACGATCGAGGCGAATCCCGGGCCGGCCGAGCGCGGTGACCTGGCCGGGTTCGTGAAGGCGGGCGTGAATCGGCTCTCTGTTGGCGCCCAGAGCTTCGATCCCGGCGAGCTGCGGACGCTCGGCCGCCGCCACGGGCCCGCGGACGTCGCAGCCGCCGTGCGCCAGGCGCGCGACGCCGGGATCGCGTCGATCTCCCTCGACCTGCTGTACGACGTTCCGCGGCAGACGATCCGCTCGTGGCGGGCGAGCCTCGACACCGCGATCGCGCTCGAGCCGGAGCACCTGTCGGCCTATGCCCTGACCCTCGACGATCCGGAGGCGGAGGGTCTTGCGACGCCCTCGGGCGACCACCTGCCCCTCCGACCGGGCGCCCGACGCTGGCGCGCGGGAGCCCGTGTGGCCCAGGACGAGGATCGGGCGGCGGCGATGTACGAGCTCGCGGACGCCCGGCTGGCCGCCGCTGGCTTCGCCTGGTACGAGATCAGCAACTGGAGCCGACCGGGCCACCAGAGCCGCCACAACCTGGCGTACTGGCGGCGCTTGCCGTACGAGGCGGTCGGTCCAGGCGCGCACGCCTTCGACGGCCTGGAACGGCGCTGGAATGCCGCCGGCCTCGACGGATACCTGGGAGCGCTGCTACCGCCGACCGGCGCGCCAGCCCTGCCGCCCGGCGGCAGCGAGATGGTTGGCGGATGGATCGCGGACGTGGAACGCCTGTTCCTGGGGCTCCGAACGGCGGACGGCCTCCCGGCCCGCGCCGCGGCCGGCGGGCCGTTCGACGTGGCCCTGGCCTGGGCCGCCGAGCACGGTCTCCTCGAGGAGCGGTCCTCACGGCTCCGCCTGACGGTCCGGGGTCGGCTCCTCTCGAATGAGCTGTTCGCGCACCTGGTGACTTGATGCTGCGGTCTACGATCGCCTGATGGTCGGGAACGCGACGGGGATGGAGGGAAGCGGGGTCGTCACGGGCAATCGTGACCGCGTCCTCCTCGCCGTTGCCGCCGCGGCTGCGGCGGTGCCGCTCCTGTCGGGAGTCGCGCTGTCGATCAGCGCCGTCGGCCAACCCGGAGGCCTGAGCGCGACGCCCCTGGGCGAGATCGGCACCGTGACGTTCGGCCTGACGACGCTCGCGCTCGGCGTGGTCCTGCGCTCACGCCGGCCGGACCATCCGATGGGCTGGCTGTTCGTGGCGTTCGCGCTCGCCGTGGGCGTCGGGGCCCTGATCTGGGCCGTGATGGTCGTGTCGCGCCTGCCCGACGGTGACGCGCGCCTGGGGGCCGCTGCGGCGTGGGTCGGGGCGGTCTTCGTCGCCGAGGCATGGGTGTTCCTCATCGTGTCGATCATCGTGCGCTTCCCGTCGGGCCGCCCGGCCACCCCGTTCGAAGCCCGGATCGTCCAGTCCGCCGCCGTGTTCGGCGTCGTCGTCGGCATCCTCGTCGGCGTTCGTCCGGGACCCTTGCTGGTGTATCCGGCATTCGACAATCCGCTCCAGGTGCCCGCGTCGTTCCACTCGCTGCTGTTGGGCCTGTCGAGCGCCGCCCTGGTCGCCTATCTCATCCCGGTTGCGCTCGCCGCGCTCGCCATCGTGCGACGCTACCGCGCGGCCGGCGCAACTGAGCGCCTCCAGCTGCGCTGGTTCGCCTACGGCGCGAGCCTCCTCGTCGTGGCCAGCGTGGTCTACATCGCGGTGGGCGAGGTCGCCGCCGCCGGCAATCCCGGCGTCCGCGAGGTGACGTACGCGATCTTCGCGTTCGCGGCCTGCGGCCTGCCGATCGCGGTGTTCCAGGCGATCACCAGCCATCGGCTCTACGACATCGATCGAATCATCAGCCGGACGGTCGCGTACGGGCTGCTGACGGCCATCCTCGCCGGGCTGTACACGGCCTCGCTGCGGCTCTTCAACGCGCTCTTCGTGGCCGTCACGGGCGAGGCCGACGAGGCCGCGCTGGTGCTCACCACGCTGGTCCTCGCGACGACGTTCACACCGATCAAGAGCCGCCTCGAGAAGATGGCAGCGAGGCGATTCGATCCCGGCTCGACAGCTGCGGGGTCGGCCAATCCGCTGACACCGGCCCAGCAGGCGGCGGTCGTGGCGATCGCCGAGCGGATCGCTGCCCGGGCGCTCGACGACCGTCCACGCCGCGGCGCTCCGGGGAACGTCGTCGAACCCGGGCCGCGTTGACACCCCGACGCCGCCGGGCTACGATCGCTCTCGATCATTAGCACTCTGGTCGGGAGAGTGCTAACCATTCGAGACCAGGGAACCAAGATGGCGCTGGTGCGAAGCAGCGCGCGGACCCGTCGTCGGGCCCGCCGCTCCAGCGGCTCGCTGGACCTCCGGGCCCAGGCGATCCTGCGAGCCGTCATCGAGGAATATGTCTCGACCGCGCAGCCGGTCGGCAGCCAGGCGCTCGTCGAGCGCCACCGCTTCGGCCTGTCCAGCGCGACCGTCCGGAATGTCCTCGCCGAGCTCGAGGTAGCCGGCCTGCTCGGCCATCCTCATACCTCGGCGGGCCGGATCCCGACCGATACCGGCTACCGCTGGTACGTCGAGTCGATCATCGACACCGCACCGCTGCCGGCGGTCGAGGAGCTGATGATCCGCCACCAGTTCGGCCAGGTGGAGTACGTCAGCGAGCAGTGGTTCCGCCTCGCGGCCTCGACGATCGCGTCGATGACCCGCGCCGCCGGCCTGGCGACACCGGCCAAGCCCGTCGCGGCGCACGTCCGGCGCGTCGACCTCGTGTCGATCAACGAGCGGCTGGCGAGCCTCGTCGTCGTCCTCCGCGAGGGGGCCATCAAGCAGGCGCTCGTGGCCCTCGTCTCGCCCGAGGACCAGGCCGCCCTGACGACGGTCGCGAGCGTCCTCAACGACCTCGTCGGCGACCTCTCGGCGACGAGCGTCGCGGAAGCGGTCGCACGAATCGACACCGAGCTGCCGCACGGGGAGCTGATCCGGGCCGTCGGCGAGCGAATCGTCCGGCTCCTTCGCGACTACGACGCCGCGGCCGTCGAGGAGGTCTTCAGCGACGGCCTGCTGAACGTCATGGGCACGCCCGAGTTCGATCGCAGCGACAAGCTGCGACGGGTCTTCGCGGCCCTCGAGAACCGCGCCTATCTCGGCGAGTTGGTGAGCACCGTCGCCGCGTCGGGCGGCGTCCGGGTGTTCATTGGCCACGAGAATCCACCGGCCGACATGCGTGACGTCGCGCTCGTCCTGGCGCCCTATGGGCGTCCCGAGCGGGCGGTCGGCGTCGTCGGCGTCCTCGGCCCGACGCGGCTCGCGTATCCCGAGGCGATCGGCACCGTCCGATTCGTCTCCGGGTTGATGAACGAGCTCGTCGAGCACCTCTACAACTGACCACCACGCGACCACGGGGAATCGACCACGCCATGGACCGAACCACGAGAGCCCAGCAGCGAGCCGCCGCGATCGACGTGTCGCCCGCGCGCCTGGCCGCGGAGATCGAGCGAATCACGCGGGAGCGCGACAAGGCCCGTCGCGAGTCGGACGCCCTCCGCGCCCGCCTCGAACAGGCTGTCCCGGCCGAGGGCGCGGACGAGCTGGAGACGCTGCGGCGCGAGCGCGAGGAGTACCTCGGCGCCCTCCAGCGCGAGCGCGCCGAGTTCCAGAACTTCCGGCGCCGCACGGCCGAGGAGCGCGAGGCGATGCTCGGGCTCGCGGGCGAGGACCTGATCCGCAAGGTGCTCGCCCTCGCCGACGACTTCGACCGCGCGATCGACCACCGGCCCGAGGCCATCGCCGACGACCCGTGGGTCGAGGGCATCACGGCCATCGATCGCAAGCTCCGGGCACTCCTCGAGAGCGAGGGCGTGACCGCGATCGAGGCCTCGCCGGGCACCCATTTCGACCCGCGGATCCACGAGGCGGTCGCGAACGTGCCCAACACCGGTCGACCCGGCGGCGAGATCGTCGACGAGCTCCGCCGTGGCTACCGCCTGCGCGACCGGGTCATCCGGCCGGCGCTGGTCGCGGTCGCCGAGGACGGCGCGGAGCCCGCGGGCGGCACGAGCGCGGACAACCCGACACCACCGATCCACTGACGTCTGACAGGACCAGCACCAACCAGCACCGACCACCACCACCGAGAGCAGGAGCCGACCAGGACCATGGCCAAGATCATCGGAATCGACCTCGGGACGACCAACTCGGTCGTCGCCGTCATGGAGGGCGGCGAGCCGACCGTCATCCCGTCCGCCGAAGGCGGGCGCACGGTGCCCTCGGTCGTCGCCTTCAGCAAGAGCGCCGAGCGGCTCGTCGGCCAGCTCGCCAAGCGCCAGGCGGTGACCAACCCGGGCAACACCGTTTACTCGATCAAGCGCTTCATGGGCCGCCGCTGGGACGACCCCGAGGTGAAGCGCAGCCGGGACTTGGTGCCGTACACGGTCGAGAAGGATCCGAAGTCCGATGGGATCCTGGTGAAGCTCGCCAACGACAAGATGTACACGCCACCCGAGATCAGCGCGATGATCCTCCAGAAGCTGAAGGCGGACGCGGAGGCGTACCTCGGCGAGAAGGTCACCGACGCGGTCATCACCGTCCCGGCCTACTTCGACGACACCCAGCGCCAGGCAACCAAGGACGCCGGCCGGATCGCCGGCCTCGACGTCAAGCGGATCATCAACGAGCCCACCGCCTCCGCCCTGGCCTATGGCCTCGACAAGAAGCACGACGAGAAGATCGCGGTCTACGACCTCGGCGGCGGGACGTTCGACATCTCGATCCTGGAGCTCGGTGACGGCGTCTTCGAGGTCAAGGCCACGAACGGCGACACCCATCTTGGCGGCGACGACTTCGACCAGAAGGTCATCGACTGGCTGCTGGCCGAGTTCAAGCGGGACCAGGGCATCGACCTGTCGAAGGACCCCCAGGCCCTGCAGCGCCTCAAGGAAGCGGCCGAGAAGGCCAAGATCGAGCTCTCGACGACGGCCTCGACCGAGATCAACCTGCCCTACGTCACGGCCGACGCCTCGGGCCCCAAGCATCTCGTCACGACGCTTACCCGGGCGAAGCTCGAGGACCTCACCAAGGACCTCGTCACGAAGACCCGGGGACCGGTCGAGGCGGCCCTCAAGGACGCCGGCCTGAAGCCCTCGGACATCGACGAGGTCATCCTCGTCGGCGGCATGACCCGCATGCCGGCGGTCCAGGAGCTCGTCAAGGGCCTGTTCGGCAAGGAGCCCCACAAGGGCGTCAATCCGGACGAGGTCGTGGCCGTCGGCGCGGCCATCCAGGCCGGCGTCCTCGGCGGCGAGGTCAAGGACGTCCTGCTGCTCGACGTGACGCCGCTGTCGCTCGGGATCGAGACCCTCGGCGGCGTGATGACGAAGCTGATCGAGCGCAACACGACCATCCCGACCTCGAAGTCGCAGGTCTTCTCGACCGCCTCGGACAACCAGTCCCAGGTCGAGATCCACGTCCTCCAG
>JBQGDI010000076.1:0-30918 GCA_052038965.1 Candidatus Limnocylindrales bacterium
GACGATCGCCGGATCGATCCCGGCAGAGCCCAGCGCGAGCAGGAAGCCGACGCTGGCACAGATCGAGACGATGAACTCCGAGCCGCTGACGGTGCCGATGATCGTCCGCGGCTGCATCCGGCTCGCCGCCATGAGCGTCGAGGTCGTGACCGGGCCCCAGCCGCCCCCGCCGCTGGCGTCGAGGAAGCCGCCCGCGAGGCCGAGCGGGACCAGCATCCAGCTGCGGGCCCGCCGCCGGCCCTTCTCCGGGGCGGCGATCCCCTGCTCCGCGAGCGCCTGGGCCTCGGCCAGCTGGGCGGCCACGCGCCGGCCGTGCAGGAACCGGAAGATGATCACGCCGCCGAGGACGAGCAGGACCAGCGAGACCATCGGGCGCGCCGCGTCGAGGCTCAGGTTGGCCAGCACCACCGCGCCGAGGAAGGCCCCGATTCCACCGGGCACGCCCATGAGCAGCAGCACGCGGCCGTTCACGTTGCCGAGCCGCCAGTGGGAGAAGCCCGAGACGCCCGACGTCCCGATCTCGGCCAGGTGAACCGACGCCGAGGCAAGGGCCGGGGTCAGGCCGAGCGTCAGCAACAGGCTGGTCGACGTGACGCCGTAGCCCATCCCGAGGGAGCCGTCCACGAGTTGGGCGATGAAGCCGGCGAACGCGATGGCGACGAGGGTGACCACGGCCGCGTACCTCCTAGGCGTGTCACGGGCCGGGCACGGGCCCCACGTGCAGTGTCCATCAAATCCAGCGATTTGGTGGATTTAGTTGGCATAGTGGAGCGATGCTGCCGTACCTGTCAAGGGCCCGTGGCTGGGCTCGAGATGCGGCGCCCGGACTTCGCCAGTTCGACCTCCCGGGTCGGTTCGCCGAGTCGACGAGGCCTCCGCAGGCGATCGCAGGCGGCGGTGGGCCGTGGCCGGTGGCGCAGCGCTCGCGCGGGGCGGCCCCCGCGCGGCACCTCAGCCCGACGTCGGGCGGTCGATCACCGGCGACTGGAGCGTGCCCAGTCGCTCGATCGTGAGCGTCACCATGTCCCCCGGCTGGAGATACCGCCCGAGTGTCTCGTCCTTCACCTCGAGCAGGCACCCGCCGCCCACGGTCCCGCTGCCGACAATCTCGCCCGGTTGAATCCGGACGTCTGCCGATGCCCGAGCGAGCATCGCCCCGAACGAATGCTGGGCGCTCGACCAGGTCCCGCGCGACACCTCGGTCTCCGCCCCGCTCGTGTCACGGACCGAGGCCACCATCACGAGATCGGGCCCGGTCGAGCCCGGCTGGCGCGCGTCGGCGAGCTCGTCCGGCGTCACGATCCACGGCCCGATCGAGGTCGCGAAGTCCTTGCCCTTCGCCGGCCCCAGCCGCACGGCGGTCTCCTCTCGCTGGAGGTCTCGCGCTGACCAATCGTTGAGGATGAAGAAGCCGCCGATCGCCTCCTCGGCACGCTCTTCGGCCAGGTCGAGGGCCGGGGTGTCGATGATCGCTCCGACCTCGAGCTCGAAGTCGAGCTCCGTGCTCCCTCGCGGCGCCCACACTGGATCGCCGGGCCCGCGGATCTCGGAGACGTTCGAGAAGTAGAAGATCGGGAGCCGGTACCAGGCCTCCGGGATCTCGCCGCCGCGGCGCTCCCACATCGTCCGAACGTGACGCTCGAAGGCGTAGAAGTCGCGGTAGGCAGGCGGCCGCAGGATCGGCTGCCCGAAGACGACGTCGTCGGCGTCGAGGACGGCGGCGTCATCGTCCGAAGACGCGCGCGATTCGAAGCCCTCGACCAGCTCGGCGAGGGCCTCGATCCGGAGGCCGCGCGCCAGGTGGTCGTCGAGCGTCGTCAGTGGCTGCCGGAACAGCACCGCGTTATGGGCGCGCCCGGGCTCGGCCGCGACGAGGCGTCGCCGGACGATCTCGAGGTCCAGCCACGGCCCGTCGAGCGACGCCGACGCCGCGAGGCGCCAGGGCGCTCCGGCCGGGCCCCTCGCTTCGCGAACGTGGGCGATCCTCACGAGCCGCGCCGGTAGCTGCCCGTCAGGCGCGCCTCGCCGAGGACGTGGCCCGCCGCCGCGTCGAGGACCTGCTGGGCCGTCGGGGCGCCGGTCAACGCCAGCTCGCGATCGAGCGCCAGCAGTCGGAAGGCATAGCGGTGCGTGCCGCTCGGCGGGCAGGGGCCACCGTAGCCGACGCGTCCGAAGCTGTTCGTGCCCTGCGGCGGCGCCTCGACCGACTTCGACCAGCCGGCCGGGAGGCTGCCCGTCGCCGAGGCCGTCATGTCGAAGACGACCCAGTGGACGAAGCCGCGGGCGTCGGGGTCGTCCATGACCAGGGCCAGTGCGGCCGCGGCACCCGGCGCACCAGACCAGGCCAGCGGCGGCGACGCGTTGTCGCCGTCGCAGGTGTAGCGCCGCGGGATTGCTGCTCCCTCGGCGAACTCCGGGCTCGAGAGGGTGAAGGGCCCACCGGGCCCTGGATCGGCGGTCGTCATCACGGTCTCCGTGGGTAGTCCGGCCCCGGCGCCGCAGGCGGCGACCACGACGGTCGCGAGCGCGAGCCGGATCGTGCGCAGGGACGCCCGCCGGGCCGAGGCCATGTTGGTGGCATCGTGCCACGCGCCGCGGCGACGCGCGCCAGACGGGACCATGCCGCGTCGCGGGGCGCGCGGGATCGGGCATGATGCCGGGATGCAGGTCCTCGTAGTCCTCAACGACGGGCCCTACGGCACCGAACGCTCGTACAACGGGCTGCGCCTGGCGCTCGCCCTGGCGAAGTCGGACGCGACGACCGTGCGGGTCTTCCTGATGGCCGACGCGGTTGGCTGCGCAAAGCCGGGCCAGGCGACGCCCGAGGGCTACTACAACGTCGAACGGATGCTCAAGGGCCTGGCCGGCCGCGGTTCGGAGGTCGGCGCGTGCGGCTCGTGCATGGACGCGAGGGGCTACACCGAGGCCGACCTCGTGTCGGGGGTCCGCCGGTCATCGATGGCCGAGCTCGCGGAATGGACGCTCTGGGCCGACAAGGTGGTGACCTTCTAGTCCTGCTCCGTCCGCTCCGCCCCAGAGCCGCTGCCTCGGCCGGCCGCGGCCTCCACCGGCAGGCCCGCCGCGCGCCATGCCTCGAAGCCGCCGACGACGTCGGTCGCCCGCGCGAAGCCGAGCTGGCGCAGGGTCGCCGCGGCGAGGCTCGAGCTGTAGCCGTGGGCGCACACGAGGATGACCTGCCGATCCAGGTCCGAGAGCGCCGGATCGTCGTGGCCCGACTCCGGGTCCAGCCGCCAGAACAGCACCGAGAGCGGGACGTGGACGGCACCCGGGATCGCCCCGTTGGCTCGCCGCAGGTCCCCGCAGCGCGTGTCGATCAGGAGCGCGCCGCATTCGACGGCCGCGTGAGCCTCCGCCGGCGCGAGCCGATCAAGTCCGGATCGAGCCTCCTCGAGCAGGCCGCTGATCGAGCGACGGGGGCGGGACGCCGTGACCATCAGATCGGCCGGAAGTACATCAGATAGAGGATCGCGACGAAACCCCCAACCCCGATCGCCAGCAGCTGCTCCGGCCGCTTGGATGCCTGGCGCGTTGCGAGCTCCGCGTCCGAGGCGGGCACGGGGTCGGGGTCGCCCGGCTTCGCGCTTCGCGGCCGCTGCCCGAGGGCGTCCCGCAGGCCGCGGAAGTACGACCCGCCGAGCGGCGTCATCAGCCCGCCGATGACGATGAACAGGGCCAGCGCGATCCAGATCCACAGCCGGCCGAACGAGCCGAGCACGATCCCGGCGACGATGCCGGCGATGAGAAGGACGAGCATCCCGATGCCGGCTAGCGCGAGCGACCAGCCCGAGAGGTCGAGGAGTGCGCCCATCCGGGCGCGATCCCGCTCGCGTCGGACCGCGAACGCAACGGCCATCGACACGCCGTGCCCGGCGGCGAAGGCGAATGCTCCGAGCACGTGCAGGAACACGATCCAGCGGACGTACGGTGTCAGGTCCATGGCGAGGCCTCCCTTCCTCCAGCGATGGCCGTCAGATGGCCGATCGATCGCGCCACGCCGTTCGGGCGTTCCACGCCGCCAGGGCGAACAGGAACCGGGCGTGGATCTTCCGGGTTGCTGCGCTCATCCCTCCTCCCTTCCGTTGCCAACCGATCAGGTGCCGGCTGCCTCCTCGCATTGCTCGGCGACCTTGACGAGCGCCCACGTGACGACCTCGATCGCCTCGTCGAGGCTCAGTCCTCCGCCGAGCAGCCCGTACATCGGGCCGTAGTCGACGAACGACCTGACGGCCGCGGCCATGACGCGATCCTCGGCCAGGTGGCCGAAGGCCGCGCCGCGGAACCGCGCGACGACGGCGTCGTACTCGCGCTCCCGGGCCTTCAGGGCGGGCAGCTCAAGGTCCGCCTTGAAGACCCCCCACCACGCGGCGCTCCGCTCGAAGAACCGGAACATCGCGTCGACGAACCGTCCAATGCGATCTGGGATCGTCGTCGCGCCGTCGAGCACTCGCTCGTCCGGGTAGGCGAGCTCCGCGACGGCCTCGTCGAGGACGGCCTCCAGGAGGCCGTCGGGGCCACCGAAGTGGTTGACCACCGTGCCGCGGGCGACGTCGGCCCGCGCCGCGATGGCCTGGATCGTGGTCGACGAGATCCCGCGCTCCCGGTAGACCTCGGCCGCGGCGCGGAGCACGCGCTCGCGCGTGGCGGCCGCGGTCTCGGCTCGACGATGCTGGGTGTACTTGCGGGGCGCCACCCAGGCAGTATTTATTGACTGACTGAGAAAGTCAATATCGCAGGTGCGAGCCGGCGTCCACTCCGGAATCGATTTTCCAACGCTCGCGGCGCACGATCGACCGATACAACGTGGAAGGGCGCCCCCGATCGGCGCCAGCCCCCGGGAGCGGCCGGTGGATCGCGATCTCGTCGAGGCGGCCAAGCGAGGAGACCAGGCGGCGTTCGTCGACCTGGTCCGGCTTCGCGGCGGGCGTCTGTTCGCGATCGCGCATCGGATCCTCAGGGACGTCGACCGGGCCGAGGATGCCCTGCAGGACGCGCTGGTGATCGCCTGGCGAGACCTGCCGAGCCTCCGCGATCCGGACCGGTTCGACGCCTGGGTCCATCGGCTCCTCACCCACGTCTGCCTCGCGGAAGCCGGACGGGAGCGCAAGCGGATCTCGAACTTGTACGTGCTCCAGGCCGATGACCGCGCGGCCCCGGACGAGCTGCTGAGCATCGCGGATCGAGACCAGCTCGACCGCGGGTTCCGGAGGCTCTCGCCGGACGAACGCGCGATCCTGGTCCTCCGCCACTTCGTTGGCTACGAGCCGACCGAGATCGCAGACATCCTTGGAATCCCTGCGGGGACGGTTCGTTCCCGCCTCCATCACGCCCATCGCGCCATGCGCGCCGCCCTGGATGCTGATTCGCGCGCCGCGGTCGTCGGAGGGATCTCGACATGACCAAGCGTTCCGACATCGAGCGCGTCCTGCATGTCTGGATGGTTGACGGCCCGGCCGTGATCCCCGATCGCGTCGTCGACGTCGTCGCTGCCCGGATCGCCATCAACCGCCAGCGGCGCACGTGGCCCTTCCCAGGGAGGACCACTGTGACCCCCATCAGGCTCATGGCCGGCCTCGCGGCCGTGCTCGTCCTGGCTATCGTCGGCTTCAACTTCCTGCCCAGCCTGTCCTCGAATTCCGGGGGGAGCCCGCCCCCCGCGACGGCCAGCGCCGCGCCGGCGACGGTGCCGCCGACCGCGGCACCGACGCCAACAGGACGGCCCGGCCCGACGCCCAAGACCATCACGTCCCGACCATTCGACTCCGCCCCGAACCTGGCCATCAGCTTCGATCTCCCAGTTGGATGGAGCGAACAAGACGCGTTCGAGGGGCCGCGCGGTCGGACAGACCCCGACGGCGTCATGGTCCTTTTCCTCCAGGCGCAGGGGGTCTTCAGCGACCCGTGTCAATGGGACGTCGCGGGGACCAGCGTGGAAGACCAGCCCGGCGATCTTGCCCTCGGGGCTGACGCGCTCGAGTTCGCGAATGCCCTCCACGCCAATTCCGCGTACACCTCCACGGGCGCGCCGACGCCGATCAGCCTCGGCTCTCGTGCCGGTTATGCGGTCGAGATCCAGCTCCCCGCCGATCTCGACTTCGTTGGGCCTACTTGCGACGTTCCGGCTGGGGATCAGGACGGTCAGTACATCGTCTTCGGCGGCACCGGCTTCTTTCCGCAAGGCCCCGGCAACCGGTGGCAGGTGTCCGTGGTCGACGTGGGTGACGTCCAGCTGGCCGTCGTCCTCTCGTCCTTCGCGGAAACGCCGGCCGCCGACCTGGCTGCGGCCCGGGCCCTGATCGAGTCCATCGAGATCACGCCGTAGGGGCGACCAAGCCGGTCGCCGCCAGACCCGCCATCTTCAGCCGCCGCCGGCGCTCGCCGGCGGCGGTTCGATTCGATCTTTCAACGTTGGGCGAGCAGGATCCGCCTGAATCACCGGACGGCGTCCCCGATGGACGTCCACATCGAGACCGGCGGTGGATCGAGAGCTCGTGATCGCAGCGCAGCGCGGTGACCAGGTCGCATTTGTCGACCTTCTCCGCGTGCGCGTCGATCGCCTGTTCTCGATCGCGCGACGGATCCTCCGAGATGTCGACCGGGCCGAGGATGCCCTGCAGGACGCACTGGTGATCGCCTGGCGTGACCTGCCGGACCTCCGCGATCCGGACCGGTTCGACTTCTGGATCCAGCGCGTCCTCGCGAACATGTGCATCGAGCACGCTCGACGTGACCGGCGCCGGTACGCCAGGCTCCAGGTGCTCACCCTCGACGATCACGCGGCGCCTGACGAGCTCATGGGTGTCGTCGATCGCGATGTCGTGGATCGAGCGTTTCGCCGGCTAAAGCCGGAGGAACGCACGGTCCTTGTCCTTCGCCACTACATGGGACATGAGCCTGCGGTCATCGCCGATCTCCTCGGCCTTCCCGCGGGCACCGTCCGTTCGCGACTTCATCACGCCCATCGCGCCATGCGGGCCGCCATCGAAGCCGACGCCCGTGCTCTCGCCGTCGGCGGGGGATCTGCATGAACCGCCAGCCCGACGTCGAGCTCGTGCTTCGCGCCTACCTCGCTGACGAAGGGGACATCGCGCCCGACCGCATCCTCGAGGTCGTGGCCGAACGCATCGCCAGCCAGCCGCGGCGGCTCGCATCGCGCCTCCCCTGGAGGAACACCATGAACGGGTACCTCAAGCTCGTCGCCGGCCTGGCCGCGGCACTCGTTGTCGGGGTCGTCGGCTACAACCTGCTGCCGGGCTTTGGCGGCTCCGGCGGACAGTCCACTCCGATCCCCTCGCCGACGGCGCCACCATCGCCGCCGAACTCGACGAGCTCGCCGGCTGCGACCGGACCAATCGACCTGCCCGACGGCACGCTGACCGGCGGCCGCTATCGGATACAGCCGCTGCCCGAGGCGCCAAGCCTGTCGATCGTGGCGGACGTACCCGCAGGTTGGCTTGGTCACCCAGCCTATCCAGCCCTGACCGGCCGCACCACGGAGGAGCCGCCCGACGGGATCCTCATCGGGTTCATGTCTCCCGACGGGCTGTTCAGCGACCCATGCCACTGGGACCTGGATGGCACGGGCTCCATCGACCAGCCGGGCGATATCGAGGTCGGTCCGACGGTCGATGACCTCGTCGCGGCCCTGAACGCGAATGCGTCCTACACGTCGTCGGCGGCGACGCCGGTCAGCCTCGGCGAGTACCGAGGCCAGCGGCTGGAGCTCCGGCTTCCCGGAACCGATGTCCTTTCGACGTGCGACGGGGAGGAGCCGGCGTACTTCGTGTTCTCGACGGGCTACTACTCCCAAGGCCCGAACAGCCTCTGGGACCTGTTCATCGTGGACGTCGACGGAACCCGGCTGATTACCATGGTCAGCTACTTCCCGGGCACCCCCCCGGCCGACGTCGCGGCCGCGCGGGCCATCGTCGAATCGTTCCAGATCACGCCGTAGCGTCACCCGGATCTCGTCGCGCGCCACCTTGGAGCTTCGCAAGCGAGGGCGCCTGACCGGCGCTCTCGCTTGGCTTCGCGTCGACGAAAA
Source organism: Candidatus Limnocylindrales bacterium (assembly GCA_052038965.1). Classification (GTDB taxonomy): domain Bacteria; phylum Chloroflexota; class Limnocylindria; order Limnocylindrales; family CSP1-4; genus UBA5189. Next base: position 8,063 of record JBQGDI010000076.1, read on the forward strand.
CGAGGGATGAACGAACCGCGCCTGAGGGTGACCATTGGTGTCGGACGGCGTCCCCGCTGGACGCGACGAGAGGCGGCGGATGGATCGCGATCTCGTGGAGTTGGCCCGGCGTGGCGACCAGGCGGCCTTCATGGCCCTCGTTCGACCGCGCTCCGACCGGCTCTTCGCGATCGCCCAGCGGATCCTCCGCGACGTCGATCGGGCCGAGGATGCCCTGCAGGACGCACTGGTGATCGCCTGGCGTGACCTGCGAGGCCTCCGCGATCCGGACCGATTCGAGGCGTGGCTGCGCCGGCTCCTCGTCAACGTCTGCATCCGCCATGCGGCGCGCGAGCGACGCCGGGCGGTGCGGTTGCGGGTGCTGCCGGTCGACGGACCGGCCGCTCCCGACCAGTTGCTGACCGTGGCCGACCGGGACCAGCTCGAACGCGGGTTCCGGCGGCTGCCGCCCGAGCAGCGGGCGGTGCTCGTCATGCACCACTTCCTGGGCTACTCCCCGGCCGAGATCGCCGAAACCCTCGCGATCCCTCCGGGGACGGCCCGGTCCAGGTTGCACAACGCCCATCGCGCCATCCGGGCGGCGCTCGATGCCGATGCCCGCGTCACCGCCGTCGGAGGACGTTCCGCGTGAACACGGATCGCAACCTCAATCGCATGCTCGATCTCTGGTTCGCCGAGGGCTTCGACGAGGTCAACGACCACGTGCTCGACGCCGTGGAAGGACGGGTGCGGCGGCAACGGCAACGGCCCGGGTGGCTCCTCGTCTGGAGGGACACACCTATGAACGGTTACCTCAAGCTCGCCATCGGCGTGGCGGCGGTGCTCGTCGTCGCGGTGGGGGCGTGGCAGCTGCTGCCCGGGCGCGATGGCAACGGGGGCCTCGGAACCCCGGTGCCGACCGCATCACCGCCAGCGAGCTCGCCGAGCCCGCCCGAGTTCACCCTCACGTACGACCCGGAGCTGCCCTACCTGCTCCATCTCACGACGCCGGCCGGCTGGTTCCGGGACGACTCGGAGTACGTCCTGAAGAAGGCCACCGCTGGTTCCGAGCTGGCGATTGCCACGTGGGTCGTCGAGAACGTCTACCGCGACGGCTGCAGATGGGCGGACTCGATCTTCGATCCGCCGGTCGGATCTTCGATCGACGACCTGGCGACCGCGTTCGCGAGCCTCGAGGATCGCGAGGTCACGACCCCCGTCGAACGCTCGCTCGACGGCTTCGACGCACGGGACCTCACGATGACGATCCCGACGACATTCGATGCGGAGTTCTCGGCCTGCGACGAGGGTGGGATCGGGACGATGTTCCGGTACTGGACGGCCCCCGGCGGTGGCGTTCGGTACTCCCAGGGGCCGGGCGAGCGGCAGCGGCTCCTGCTGATCGACGTCGACGGCACCAGGGTCCTCGTGCTCGGACGAACCGACGCGACCAACAGCGCGGCCGAGGTCGACGAGGTCAACTCGATCCTCGACGCGATGCAGGTCGAATCGCTGGCCGCGCCCTCGGCGAGTCCGTAGGTCTGGCCGGCCGCGGGAGTCTCCCCCGAGGCTCCCGCTCCCTCTTCCCTAGAGGTTCCCCCGGCGGGCCTGCTCGATCTCGATCGCCTCGAAGAGCGCCTTGAAGTTGCCCACCCCGAAGCCGCGTGACCCGTGGCGTTCGATGATCTCGAAGAAGAACGTCGGGCGGTCCTGGATCGGGCGGGTGAAGATCTGGAGGAGGTAGCCCTCCTCGTCGCGGTCGGCCTCGATGCCCAGCTCCTCGAGCGTCTCCATCGGCACGCCGACGTCGCCGACCCGGTCGGCGAGCGTCTCGTAGTAGGCGTGGGGCATGCCCAGGAACTCGATGCCGTTCTCGCGCAGCTGCCGAACGGTGCCGACGATGTCCTCGGTCCGGAGCGCGATGTGCTGCGTGCCGGAGTCGAGGTAGTAGTCGAGGAACTCCTGGATCTGGCTCTTCTTCTTGCCCGGCGCGGGCTCGTTGATCGGGAACTTGACCCGGCCGTTGCCGTTGGTCATGACCTTCGACATCAGCGCCGAGTACTCGGTGTGGATGACCTTGTCGTCGTAGTGGATGAGCTGCGCGAATCCGAACACGTCGCGGTAATAGTCGACGAACTTGTTCATGTCGCCGAGCCACACGTTCCCGACGCAGTGGTCGATCTCGAGCAGGTTCATGCCCTGCGCGGCCGCGGCCGGCTTCTTGATTCTGCGGTAGCCGGGCGCGAAGACGCCGTGGTAGTCGCGCCGATCGAGGAACGAGTGGCGGACTTCGCCGTACGTCGCGACCGCGCTGCGGCGGAGGACACCGTCCTCGCCGCCGTCGAGCTCGACGGGCTCGATCGCGCTCTTCGCGCCGCGGGCGGTGGTCTCACGCCAGGAGGCTGCGGCGTCATCGACGTTGAACGCGATGTCCTTCACGCCATCGCCGTGCTTGTGCACGTGCTCGGCGATCTCGCCATCGGGCGAGAGCGCGCCGGTCACGACGAACGTGATGTCGTTTCGCCGTAGCACATACGAGATCCGGTCGCGGACGCCGGTCTCGAGGCCCGCGTAGGCGATCGGCGTGAAGCCCCACAGGGCGCGGTAGTAGTGGGCCGCCTGCTTGGCGTTGCCGACCCAGAACTCGACATGGTCGACGCCGTTGAGGGGCAGGAAGTCCTTGGCCTCGGTGTAGGCGTCCTTGTTGATGTGGGCGCCGGACTGGTTGGCGGCGCCCTGCGCGGTCGGATCACGCGCGATCGTCTCGGTCATGGGACGCATGGCTCCTGTGCTTGGACTCGGGGCACGGCCGCCCCGGTGGAGCGAGTTGCAGCCATGGTAGTCCCGCGCGTCGCGGCGGCGGCAATCGCGAACTGTCCTCGGACGGGGCGTCGGAGCCGTGCCAGTGCAACGTCCGGTCGGGCCTCCCGAAGGAGGGCGTCGAACCGCCCTCGCAGCGTTGGAGGCCGCCTCGTCGGTCATGCACCCCGTGTGCCAGGCACCCGGGACGGCCGCACGGTGGCGCTCCTGTGCGACACTGCGGCGCATGTCGAACCTCACCACCTTGGCCGACCGCCTCGATGCTGCTGCAGCCGACGTCGGCAGTCTTCGGGAGCGCCTCGCCGCGGGCGAGCCGTGGGCCCTGACCGAGGTCTACGGCCCAGGTCCGGAGTCGGCCTGGGGTCCGCGCGAGGTCCTCGCCCATTGCGCCGAGATGATCCCGTACTGGATGGGCGAGATCGAGCGGATCCTCGATGGTCGCGGTGAACCGGTGCCGTTCGGCCGGGTCGAGACCGACCAGCTCCGGGTGGAGATCATCGGCCGGGACCGGACGATGCCGTCCCGCGAGCTCGTCGCCAGGATCCAGTCAGAAGGTGGTCGGGTCGCGCGCCGAGTCCGCCAGCTGACCGACGACGAGGCCGGCTGGGAGGGCAGCCACGCGACGCGGGGACCATTCAGCGTCGAGGCGATCGTCGAGCGCTTCATCGTGACGCACCTCGAGGGTCACGTGACGCAGCTCCGCGAGACGCTCGCGGCAGCCAGCCGCTAGCCGGGGTCCGGCGAGCCGGTGTTCATGCTCCTCGCGATCCCAATCGGGGTCGGAGCGGGCTATCTCGTCGGTGGCCGGCTCTCGAACCTCGTCGGCTTCCGATTCCGCTGGGGCACGCTCGCCGTGGCCGGCCTGCTCGTCCAGCTCGTCTTGTTCACTCGATTGGGCCACGAGCTCGCGGGCGCCTGGGAGCCGGCGATCTACGTCGGCTCGACGCTCGTCGTGTTCGCGGCAGTGCTCCGCAACATCCGGATCCCGGGAATGCCGATCGTCGCCCTCGGCGCGGTCTCGAACCTCGCGGCGATCGCCGCGAACGGCGGTGCGATGCCGGCCTCCGCGGCGGCCCTCGCCGCGGCCGGCCTCGACGGTCCGGGCGAGCACACCAACAGCGTCGTCCTGCCGAACCCGGCCCTCGAGCCCCTGACCGACATCTACGCGATCCCGGCGTCGTGGCCCCTGGCGAACGTGTTCAGCGTCGGCGACGTGCTGATCGGGCTCGGTATCGTCATCGTCATCGCGACCGCGATGCGACGGCGGGCCGGTGGGCCACTCGAACCGTTGGCCACGGGTGCGGCCGGCGGGGCCTGATCGCGAACGGGCGGGCCGACTCGCGCTTCGACCATCGGCGTCGTTGTGGCAGCGAAGGGCCAGGAATGATCATGCTGTGAGCAGTGGTGGGGACACGGGCGCGCTGCGCCGGCTTGGCAGTCGGCGGCTCCAGCTCCAGCGGCCGGGACCCGTAGCGAGCGACTACTTCGCGGCGCCGCGGCGCTCGCGCCACAGGCTGGTGATCAGGAACACGACGTTGGCGGGACGCTCGGCCAGGCGGCGCATGAAGTACGGGTACCACTCGCGGCCCGAGGGGACGTAGATCCGGACGGTCCAGCCGTCGCGGCGCAGGCGCTCCTGAAGGTCGCGCCGGACGCCGTAGAGCATCTGGAACTCGAACCGCTCCGGGCCGACGCCGTGCTCGCGGGCGAACGTGATCGCACGGTCGACGATCACGTCGTCGTGCGTCGCGAGGGCCGGGTACGGCGCCTCGAGCAGCAGCCGCTCCATCTGCCGGACGTACGCGGCATCGACGTCGGCCTTATCGGGGTAGGCCACCGACGCCGGCTCCTTGTAGGCGCCCTTGCAGAGGCGGATGCGAGCGCCCTCGTCGATCAACGCCGCGATGTCGGCGTCGCTCCGCCGGAGCGCCGACTGGATCACGACCCCGACGTCGCCCGAGCCGGCCATCGCCGGGCGGAGTCCGCGCCACAGCTCGAGCGTCGCATCGGTCGTGGTGTGATCCTCCATGTCGATCCGGACGAACGCCTCGTGCTTCGCGGCCGCGACGAGGACCCGTCCGAGGTTCTCACGGGCCTGGGCCGCGCCGAGGCCGAGGCCCATCTGGCTGAGCTTCAGGCTGACGTTCAGGTCGAGGCCCTGCGCCGCGAGGAGATCGAGCGCGGCGACATAGCCGTCGGCGGCGGCCCGCGCGGCCTCGATCGAGGTCACCGATTCGCCGAGGATGTCGACCGTCGTGCGGAAGCCGGCAACGCGCGCCCGCTGCAGCGCCGGCACGGCGGCGGTCGGGCTCTCGCCGGCGACGAAGCGCGAGACCATCGGCCGGGTGAAGGGCAGGCGGGTCGCGAGGCGGCCGAGCCAGCGCCAGTGGGAGACGGTCAGCAGGATCGAGCGCATCAGGCGCTCGACGAGGTGGCCGATCCGCGATCGAAGGGTCACGCAGCCCCGACCATCAGCCGCGTTCGCGAACCTCCGCCGGCGCCGGCTTCGCGTCGGGAGCGGGGACGCCCACCTCCAGCTGCTCGCCCAGCTCCACCGTCCGCCGGTAGGCCGCCCAGACCGCGTCCGAGAGGACCGTTCGGAGCCGCCCCGACTCCAGCTGGTGGAGTGCCGCGGCGCTCGTGCCGCCGGGCGAGGTGACCATGTTCCGAAGCTCCGCCGGGTGCATTCCGGACTGCTTCGCGAAGAGCGTGCTGCCCTCGAGCGTCTCGACGACGAGGTCGTGGGCCACGTGGCGCGCGAACCCCAGGTGGACGGCCGCGTCGATCAGCGCCTCCATGACGAGGAAGACGTAGGTCGGGCCGGTGCCCGAGACGGCCGTGGCCATGGCCACGAGCTTCTCGTCGTCGACCTCGATCTGGGCGCCCAGCGCGCCGAGGAGCGCGGCAGCCTGGGCCCGCTGTTCCCCGGAGGTCTCGGGCGTGGCGTACCACACGGTCATGCCGCGGCCGAGCTGGGCCGGCGTGTTCGGCATCGATCGGACGACCGCGGCGTGGCCGAGGTGGCCGGTCAGGGCGCGGGTCGTCGCTCCCGCGAGAATCGAGATGACCAGCTGCCCGTCTCGGAGGGAGCCGCGAATCTCGCGCCCGACCCGGGCCAGCATCTGGGGCTTGATCGCCAGCAGCACGATGTCCGCACCCTCGACGGCCTCGGCGTTCGACTCGGTCGTGCGGATGCCGTGCCGGGCAGCCAGGGCGTCGCGGCGATCGGCTCGGGGGTGGCTCGCGACGACCTGCTCCGCGGACACGAGGCCGCCTCGCAGGACGCCGGCGATGATCGCCTCGGCCATGACGCCGGAGCCCACGGTCGCGATCGAGCGCTGGGCGAGGGGGGACATTCGGGCGAGTATGCCATGGGGGTCCGGCCGGGCCGGGACCCCGTCAGCGAGGTTTCGCGGCGTCCACGGCGGCCCGCGCCGCCTCGCGATCGGTGTACCAGACGGCGTCCATCTGGGTGTACTCGGCCCACTCCGCCGGCACCTGGTCCTCGGGGAAGATCGCGTTCACCGGGCACTCGGGCTCGCACGCGCCGCAGTCGATGCACTCGTTCGGGTCGATGAACAGCTTCCGGTCGACGCCCTCTTCGTAGTGGATGCAGTCGACCGGGCAGACCGAGACGCAGGCGAGATCGAGCACGTCGACGCACGGCTCAGCGATGACGTAGGTCATGGCGAGAAATCGACTCCTCTCGTGTGGACGCCTCGCCCCGCGGGGCGAGGTCAGGGTACCACCCACCCGATCGGCGAAGCCGCGTCTTGACACCGGAGCGGCCGGCCCGGATAGTCCCACCAGCCCGTCATCGGACCGACGTTCGAGGCTCGCGCGAAGAGGGCCCTCGGACGACGAATCCCGGTGCACAATGCTCGTCGCACGACGGGACCCGCACGAAGGAGCCGCTTGGCCACATTGACCCGGCCCGTCGACCCGGCCGCGTCGCGCGCGGTTGCGGGGGCGCCGGCCGTCCGGCTGGACCACATCGTCAAGCGCTTCGAGGGCGACACCGGCCGACGGGCCGCGAAGAGGCCGGCCGATGGCCAGGTCGACGCCGTCGTGGCAGTCGACGGGATCGACCTCGACATTCGCGACGGCGAGTTCTTCTCGATGCTCGGTCCATCGGGATCGGGCAAGACGACGACGCTGCGGCTCATCGCCGGCTTCGAGATGCCGACGTCGGGGCGGGTCTGGCTCCACGGCGAGGACGTCACGACGAAGCCGCCGTTCGAGCGGGACGTCAACACCGTCTTCCAGGATTACGCGCTGTTCCCCCACATGTCGGTCGGCGACAACGTCGCCTACGGCCTGGTGGTCCGGAAGGTCCCGAAGTCCGAGCGGCTGCAACGGGTCGCCGACGCCCTGGCGATGGTCCGGCTCACCGGCTACGAGCGGCGCAAGCCGGCCCAGCTGTCGGGCGGCCAGCGCCAACGCGTCGCACTCGCCCGAGCCCTCGTGAACCGGCCCCGGGTGCTGCTCCTCGACGAGCCCCTCGGCGCCCTCGACCTGAAGCTCCGCGAGGAGATGCAGCTGGAGCTCAAGGCCATCCAGCAGTCGGTCGGGATCACCTTCGTGTACGTGACCCACGACCAGGAGGAGGCGCTGACGATGAGCGACCGGCTGGCGGTCTTCAACCGCGGCCGGATCGAGCAGATCGGATCCCCGGCCGAGGTTTACGAGCGCCCCGCGACGCGGTTCGTGGCCGGCTTCGTGGGGACGTCGAACCTCCTCACCGGCAGCGTCGCCCGGGCGATCGTGGGTCGCGACGGGACCTTCACGATTCGACCCGAGAAGATCAGGGTCGCGCCGGCTGATGCCCCTATCGGGCAGGACGAACGAGGGGCGGCGGGCACGATCGACGGCGTCATCTACCTCGGCCCTGACACCCGTTATGTCATTGACCTCGAAGCCGGTGCTCGACTCATGGTCACCGAGCAGAACCTGGCGACGACCTCGACCGAGGCGCTCGCCCAGCAGGGCAAGGCTGTCCGCCTGGTCTGGAAGCGACAGCACGAGCTCCCCGTCGCGGACGGGGTCGGCACCATCGCACAGGAGGAGAAGGGCGCATGAGGATTCACGGGAGCCTTGGTTCACTGGCGGTCGTCGGGCTGCTCGTCGCGGCTTGCACCGGTCCAGCCGCCTCGGCCGCGCCAACCGGGATCACGTCGGTTGGGCAAGGCGAGGGAGCGCTATCGGTCCTGGCCTGGCCCGGATACGTCGAGGACGGCACGACGAGCCCCGACGTCGATTGGGTCTCGCCATTCGAGACGGAGACCGGCTGCCAGGTGACGGTCCAGACCTTCGGGACGTCGGACGAAGCGTTCACGCTGTTCCAGACGAACCCCGAGCAGTACGACGTGATCTCGGCCTCCGGCGACGCGTCCCTCCGCCTCGTCGCGGGCGGGTTCGTCCAGCCGGTCAACTTCGATCTCGTCCCGAGCTACGCCGAGGTCTTCGAGGACCTCAAGAACAAGGACTACAACACGGTCGATGGCGTCCACTACGGGATCCCGCATGGCCGCGGCGCGAACGTCCTCATGTGGCGCACCGACCTGGTCGATCCCGCACCCACGAAGTGGGCCGAGATGTTCGACCCGAACTCGCCGTACGCCGGCAAGTTCTCGGTGTATGACGCACCCATCTACATCGCCGACGCCGCGGTGGTCCTCATGAAGACGCGGCCCGACCTCAACATCAAGAACCCGTACTCGCTCGACGAGGCACAGTTCCAGGCCGCGATCGACCTGCTGAAGGCCCAGAAGCCGGCCGTCGGCGAGTACTGGGGCGACTACACCAAGCAGATCAGCTCATTCCAGAACGGCAACACCGTCCTGGGCACGACCTGGCAGGTCATCGCCAACGTCCTGCAGGTCTCGGACCCGCCCACGCCGGTCGAGGTCGTCAAGCCCGAGGAGGGAGCGACCGGCTGGTCCGACACCTGGATGGTCAACTCCAAGACCAAGCACATCAACTGTGCCTACAAGTTCCTCAACCACATCACGTCGGCGCCGATCAACAGCCAGATCGCCGAGTACTTCGGCGAGGCGCCGGGCAACTCCAAGTCCTGCGAGCTCGCCGCCAACCCCGACCATTGCGCGACCTTCCACGCCGAGGAAACGGACTACTGGAAGGACGTCTGGTACTGGACGACGCCGACGGCGAAGTGCCTCGACGGCCGCACCGACGTCCAGTGCAAGGACTTCGCGGCCTGGGTCGAGGGCTGGACCCAGATCCGCAGCCAGTAACCTCGAGTCACGCGAGATCACCGGCCCCGCCGCCCTCGGGCGCGGGGCCGGATCACCGTTCGCTGGACAGACAACCGTGACCAGCCTTACGCACGACCTACCTGCCCCACCGGCGACCCGATCGCGACGCCTGGCGTCGTGGCTCCACGGCCGTCCGCGGGTCCGGCTGGGTTCCCTCCTGGCCGGGCCGACAGGCTGGCTGATCGTGGTCTATCTCGGTTCCCTCGCGTTGTTGTTCGTCAATGCCTTCTTCAGCCGCGACGCGTTCAGCGGCGCGACGATCTACGAGCCGACGCTGGCCAATCTCGGCCGGCTGCTGAGCGATCCCTACCCCGGCATCACGGCCCGGACGCTCGTGATGGCCGTCGCGGTGACGATCACCTGCGGGGTGCTCGCCCTCCCGATCGCGTTCTTCATGGCCCGGGTCATCCGACCGCGCTTCCGAAACGCGTTAGTGGTCGCGGTCATCGTGCCGCTGTGGGCCAGCTACCTGATCAAGGTCTACTCGTGGCGGATCATCCTCGCCGAGGAGGGCATCCTCAATGAGGCCCTGGGCCTGATCGGCCTGCGCGGCCCGGGATTCGGCGACGTCGCCGTCTGGCTCGTCTTCACCTACCTGTGGCTGCCGTACATGATCTTGCCGGTCTACGCGGGACTCGAGCGCATCCCCGACTCCCTGCTGGAGGCCTCGGCCGACCTGGGCGGCCGATCGTGGGTGACGTTCCGGCGGGTCGTCCTGCCGCTCGTGCTGCCGGCGCTGGTCGCTGGCTCGATCTTCACCTTCTCGCTGACCCTCGGCGACTACATCGCGCCCGCGCAGGTCTCGACCACGATCTTCATCGGCAACGCGATCTATTCGAACTTCGGGGCCGGCAACCTGCCGCTGGCGGCGGCGCTGTCCATCGTGCCCCTCGTCATCGTCCTGCTGTACCTGATCGTGGCGCGACGTCTCGGCGCGTTCGAGGCGCTCTGATGGCCATCGGGCGCGGAACCCGCGTCGCCCTGGCGGTCGTCGCGATCCTGATCCTGCTGTTCATCTACGCCCCGATTGCGCTCATCTTCGTGTACTCGGTGAACGCCGGCGACACGCCGGCCTGGCCGCCAACCGGGTTCAGCCTCCACTGGTGGGGCGTCGCGCTCGCGAACACCGGGCTGCAGCAGGCGTTCCTGACCTCGCTCGCCGCGGCCCTGTTCGCCACGCTGATCGCCCTGGTGCTCGGCACCCTCGCGGCGTTGGCCGTCACGCGCTACAAGTTCTTCGGCCGCGAGTCGATCTCGTTCGTCGTGGTCTTTCCGATCGCCCTGCCCGGGATCGTGACCGGAATGGCCCTGTCCACGACGTTCGCCCAGATCGGCTTCCCGCTCGGCTTCATGGCGATCGTCGTCGGGCACGCGACGTTCTGCATCGTCATCGTCTACAACAACGCGATCGCCCGACTGAGGCGCGTCGCTCGGTCGTTCGAAGAGGCGTCCGCGGACCTCGGAGCGGACACCTGGACCACGTTCCGCTACATCACCTTCCCGGCCCTGCGATCGGCGATGCTCGCCGGCGCGCTGCTCGCCTTCGCCCTGTCGTTCGACGAGGTCATCGTCACGATCTTCACGGCCGGGGGCGTGAAGACGCTGCCGATCTGGATCTTCCAGAGCTTCCGGCTGAACAATCAGGTGCCGCTCGTGAACGTCGCCGGCGTGGTGGCGATCCTCCTGTCGGTGGTTCCGGTCTACGTCGCCACGCGGGTGAGCGCCGGCGTCACCGGCGCCCGAACCTGACCGGCTGATCCTACATGTGCGGCTGGTAGCTCGGGTCCAGGTAGGCCTCGGGGTCCTCCTTGAAGTCGAGCATGCAGCCCTTGCCGCAGAACCAGTAGGTCTTGCCCTTGTACTCGAATTTCAGGTCGGGGTTCCTGTCCGGGTCGACCGTCATCCCGCAGACGGGATCCTTCTCCGTGGCAGCCATGGCACTCCTCGCTGTCGTGGCGTTTCGGTGATTGTCGCCGCGGCGTGCGATCTCTGCCGCCAGCCGGGGGACCGGCCGCGCTACGATCCGGGGCATGGTCGATCCGGCGCTCGATCTGGGGGCGATCCGGGCGCGCCTCGTGGACGAGCGCGCGCGGCTGCTCGGCGTCCTCGGCGAGCCGATCGAGGGCCCGGGGCAGATGACCTATGGCTCGCAGGCCGCCGCCGCGACCCACGTCTTCGAGCAGCAGCGTGACCTGGCCCTGCGCGACCAGGCCCGCACCGAGCTGGCCCGCGTCCAGGCGGCCCTGGCCGCCCTCGACGCCGGGTCATACGGCCGTTGCGCCGAGTGCGGGAACCCGATCGCCCGTGAGCGCCTCGAGGCCATCCCGTGGGCGGCGCTGTGCATCGACTGCGCGCGGAAGCGAGGCCGTTGAGCGAGGCCGGCCTCGTCACGATCGACGACGTCCGCGCGGCCGCGGCGAATCTCGCCGGCGTGGCGATTCGCACGCCGCTGCTGCCGTTCCTCGCCGGCCCCCCGCGGGTCCTGCTGAAGGCCGAGAGCCTCCAGCCGATCGGGGCCTTCAAGATCCGCGGTGCGTACCACGCGATCGCCTCGCTGTCGGCCGCGGAGCGGGCGCGCGGCGTGGTGAGCCACTCGTCGGGCAACCACGCCCAGGGCGTCGCCCGCGCCGCCCGCCTGCTCGGCGTGAGGGCGGTGATCGTGATGCCGTCGGACGCGCCGGCGATCAAGCGCCAGCGGGTCGAGGCGGACGGCGCGGAGATCGTGACCGTCGGGGCGGCGAGTGGCGAGCGCGAGGCGATGGCCGAGCGCCTCGCCACCGAGCGTGACCTGGTGCCGATCCCGCCCTACGACGACGACCGGATCATCGCCGGCCAGGGCACGGTGGGGCTGGAGATCGCCGAGGACGTGCCGGATCTCGCCGCCGTCCTCGTCCCGATCGGCGGCGGGGGCCTCGCGTCGGGCGTCGCCGTGGCGGTCAAGGCGCTTCGGCCGGGGGTTCGCGTCATCGGCGTGGAGCCCGAGCTCGCGGCGGATGCGGCCGAATCGCTGCGCGAGGGGCGGATCGTGCGGTGGGACGGCGCGCTGACGAGCCGGACGATCGCCGACGGAACTCGGACGCAGGCCATCGGCCGGCGCCCGTTCGCCCACCTGTCGCGGCTGCTCGACGGCATCGTGACCGTCGCCGAGGCCGAGATCACGGCCACCGTCCGCCTGATCGCCGAAGAGTGCCGGCTGGTGGTCGAGCCATCCGGCGCGGTGGCGCCCGCGGCCGCGCGGTTCCACGCGGCCGAAGTGGGTCTCGCCGGGTCCGGCGGAACGTTCGTCGCCGTCGTCAGTGGCGGGAATGTCGACCCGGAGCGCTACCGGGCGCTGCTCGCCTCGCCGCTGCCCGACTGATGCGCCGGTCGGCCGCTCCGGGCCGCGAGCTCGTCCGCCCGCTCGCTGATTCGCGCTCGCTCGCGGTCGGCTCGGCGCTCGGCGGCCGGCGCCTCGCGGTCCTCGCGTCGCATCCAGCTGGCCACGACGAGCAGGACCGCGCCGATGAACACGAGGTCGGCGGCGACCCACATCAGCCCGGCCGCGAGCTGCTGGTCGGCGAGGGCGTCGATGCCGTACGGCTGGCCGAGCGTCGCGTAGTGCGGATAGAGGGGCCCGGTCGCGAGGAGGATCGCGACGGCCAGGAACGAGTTCGTCGGCATCTGCAGCAGCAGGTACAGGCCGCGAGCCGCGTGGCCCATCCGATGCGGCGCCGGGTCGACGCCCGCCACCGGCCACCAGAACAGCAGCGCCGAGCCGAGGAACAGCGCGTGCTCCAGGTCGTGGATCGCCGGGGACTCGAGCGCGAGGTCGAACAGCGGCGAGAAGTGGGCGGCCCACACGACGACCGTGAACGCCAGCCAGGCGACGACGGGATGGGCCAGGATCGCGATCGGGCCGGACCGCAGGATCGGCAGGAGCCAGCGTCGACGAACCGCCGGTGACGCGGCCCGGAGGAGCTGGGTGATCGGGCCCGCGAGCGCCAGGAGCGGCGCGGCCACGAACGTCAGCAGCAGGTGCTGGACCATGTGGACCGAGAACAGCGTCGTATCGTAGGCCTCGATCCCGGACGTCAGCGCGAGCGCGATCGCCGCCAGGCCGGCGAGGAAGGCGATCGTTCGCCACGGCGAGACCGGGGACCCCGGGTGGAGGCGGCGCACCCGCCGGACGAGGAGCAGCCAGGCGGCGGCCACGAAGAGCAGCGGGACGGTCACGAGCGGCTCGAACGTCCAGCCGAGCAGCAGCGTGCCGAGTCCCGGCGGCTCGTACGGCACCTCGCCGTGGGCCGCCACCGGACCGACCGCGAGGAGGGCCGTGGCGACCGTCCCGGCGAGCGCGGACAGGAGCCTGCGAGGTCGCGTCACCGCGTCATGGTCGCACGGCGCGCACGTGCGGCCTTTCGCTATCATGCGCGGGAGGTTGACCCCCTGCGGTCGGCCGCTCGCGTCCTGTCCGGCGGGTGCCGTCCCCGCCCCCGGACCAGTTTCCGCCGATCGTCACGAGGAGTCATGTCGACCAGTCCCAGGAATCGGCCCGCCTCGGAAGCGCTCGTGGCCGGTGCCGTCGTCGTCCTCCTGATCGCGGTCGTCGCGCTGGTCTTCTGGAGCGGGGCGGGCTCGGAGCTCTACCCGCCGAAGGCCGCGACCGACGAGGGCCGCGAGATCTCCAGCCTGTACGACATCGTGTTCGCGATCGCCGTCGCGATCTTCGTCGCCGTCGAGGGCCTGATCGTCTGGAGCATCCTGCGCTACCGGCGCCGCCCGGGCGACACCGAGCTGCCGCCGCAAACCCACGGCAACAACTTCGTCGAGGTCCTCTGGACGCTCATCCCGACGGTCATCGTCCTGTACCTGTTCGCCATCTCGTGGCAGACGCTGAACAACGTCCAGGCCGTCAGCAGCGATCCGGACGTCCGGATCCACGCCGTCGCCGGGCAGTTCCAGTGGCAGTTCGAGTACCTCGATCCGAACGGCCAGGTCATGGCGACCCAGTCCATACCGGTCGCCGCCGACGGCGGCGGGATGGCGGTGCCAGTCGGCCGGACGGTCCACGTGACGCTCGACAGCCCGGACGTCATCCACGCCTGGTACGTCCCGCGCTTCCTGTTCAAGCGCGACGTCGTCCCGGGCCAGACGAACGAGTTCGAGTTCACGGTCCAGCCCGAGGAGGCCGGCCAGGTCTTCCACGGCCAGTGCGCGGAGCTGTGCGGGACCGGCCACCGGGTGATGCTGTTCAGCGTCGTCGCGATGTCCGAGTCCGATTACGACGCCTGGCTCGCGGCGTTGATCGAGAAGTCGAACGCGACCCCGGCGCCGCTCCCGTCCGGCGTGACGAGCCTGACCGTTGTCGCCAAGGACATCGCCTTCGACACCAGGTCCCTCGAGGTCCCGGCGAATGCGCCGTTCGCGATCCAGTTCAGCAACCAGGACCCGCCGGGCGTGACCCACGACATCGACCTTCGCCAGACGGATGGGACGACGCTCGTGAAGGACCAGCCGACGGTCGATGGCGGGAAGTCGGTGACCTACGCCTACGATCCGCTGCCCGCCGGCACGTACACGTTCATCTGCTCGGTCCACCCGGTCCCGAACATGACCGGCACGCTGACCGTGAAGTAGGGAGGGCGCGAGCATGGCCACCCACGCCCTGAGCCCCGCGGCCGTCGCCGGCTACCGGAGCGGCCTGTACGCCTGGCTGACGACGACCGATCACAAGAAGATCGGGGTCCTGTACGTCGTCAATTCGTTCCTGTTCTTCCTGATCGGCGGGATCTTCGCGCTGCTGGTCCGGGCCGAGCTGGCGACCCCGCAGCTGCAGATCTTCACGAACGAGCACGTCTACAACGAGTCGTTCACGATCCACGCGACGGTGATGATCTTCCTGTTCATCATCCCGATGCTGGCGGGGCTCGGGAACTTCGCCGTGCCGCTGATGATCGGCGCGCCGGACATGGCCTTCCCGCGGATCAACGCCCTGTCGTTCTGGATGCTGCCGCTCGGCGGGATCCTGCTGCTGATGGGCTTCTTCACCCCCGGTGGCGCGGCCGCCGCGGGCTGGACGAGCTACCCGCCCCTGGCCAGCGACGGACCCCTCGCCTCCCCCGGTCCCGGCCAGGACCTGTGGATCGCGTCGATCGTCCTGATCGGCACGAGCTCGATCCTGGGCGGGATCAACTTCCTCGTCACCATCTTCAAGATGCGGGCGCCGGGCATGACGCTGTTCCGGATGCCGATCATGGTCTGGACGGTCCTCGTCACGAGCGTCCTCGTCGTCATGGCCACGCCGGTCATCACCAGCGCCCTGGTCATGCTGTACATCGACCGGAACCTCGGTGGCTCGTTCTTCAACCCGGAGACGGGCGGCATCGCGGTGCTCTACCAGAACGTGTTCTGGTTCTACTCGCACCCCGCGGTGTACGTCATGGTCCTGCCGGCGATGGGCGTCATCAGCGAGGTCCTGCCGGTATTCAGCCGCAAGCCGCTGTTCGGCTACCGGGCGTTCATCTTCGCCACGGCCGGAATCGGCGCCCTCGGCTTCTCGGTCTGGGCCCATCACATGTTCACGACCGGCGCGGTGTTCCTGCCGTTCTTCAGCCTGATGACCTTCCTGATCGCCGTCCCGACGGGCGTGAAGATGTTCAACTGGGTCTTCACGATGTTCCGGGGCCAGCTGACGTTCTCGACGCCGCTGATCTTCGCCATCGGGTTCCTGACGATGTTCCTGATCGGCGGCATCAACGGCGCCTTCAGCGCCTCGGTGCCGGTCGACTTCGCGCTCCACGACACGTACTGGGTCGTGGCCCACCTGCACTACGTCCTGTTCGGCGGGTCGGTCTTCGGCGTGTTCGCGGGGATCTACTACTGGTTCCCCAAGATGACCGGCCGGATGCTCGACGAGGGCCTCGGCAAGCTCCAGTTCGCCCTGATGTTCGTCGGCTTCAACCTGACGTTCTTCCCGATGCACATGCTCGGCATCCAGGGCATGCCGCGCCGGATCGCCGACTACGCCAGCGACGCTGGCTGGAACGACTGGAACCTCCTCGCGACGATCGGTGGGTTCATGATCGGCGTGTCGATGCTGCCGTTCCTGTGGAACGTCTTCGTCTCGCTCCGGAACGGCAAGATCGCCGGCGACGACCCGTGGGAGGGCAACACCCTGGAGTGGGCAACGACCTCGCCCCCGCCGCCCTACAACTTCGACCGCCTGCCGGAGATCCGCTCGGAGCGGCCGGTGTTCGACGCGCGCCATGGCCTCGTCGGACACGGCCAGCCCTCGGGCCCGGCGCTCATGGAGCAGCCGGCCACGTCAAGCCAGGTTCCCGCTGCGCCGGACGACGAGGTCGTGGCCGAGCAGCCGGAGGCGAAGGCATGACCGCCGACAGTCGGGCCGTCACCGCCGCCGAGGGCCACCCGATCGCGCACGCCGGCGGCGTCGGGCATGCCATGCGCCGCGGGATCAGCAACCCGGTCCTCGGGATGCTGCTGTTCATCACCTCCGAGGTGATGTTCTTCTCGGGGCTTTTCGCGGCGTATTTCGCGACTCGCGCCGCGAACGCGCCCTGGCCGCCGGACGAGTTCCAGGGGCTCCTCAACCCGCTGTCGCTGATCCTCGTCGCGACAATCATCCTCGTGGCGAGCTCGTTCACCTGCCAGTTCGCGGTCTGGGCGATCCGGCGCGGCGACCGGACCGGGTTCATCCGGAACATCGCCGTGACGTTCGTCCTCGGCGTGATCTTCCTGGCCCTGCAGGCGGTCGACTACGCGATCCTGTTCTCCGAGGGTATGACGATGGGCTCCGGCCCGTTCGGCACGACCTACTTCACGCTGACCGGGTTCCACGGCGCGCACGTCTTCGGTGGCGTCCTGATGCTCGGCGTCATCCTGTACCGCGGCATGCTCGGCCAGTTCTCGGCGCGCCACCACGATGCCGTCGAGGCGGTGTCGCTGTACTGGCACTTCGTCGACGTCGTCTGGATCGTGCTGTTCTCGGTCCTCTACCTCCTGTAGCGAGGCTCCGATGGTCCTGAGCCGGAACGTCATCGCGATCGGGATCGGCATCGGCACGGTCCTCATCGCCGTCGCCTACGCGGCCTTCGCACCGGTCCTCGGCTACGACGTGGAGTGGGCCGGGGTGACGATGCTCTTCGCCCTCGGCATCGCCCTCGGGGTCATGGCCTTCGTGCTCCACACCGGGCCTGGCGAGCCGGGCGAGTAGCCCGAGCTCGACGGCGCCGGCAGCGGACTCCCGATGGACCTCGTCCAGACCCTCCTCGACGTCGCCGCGACCTTCATCACCCCCGATTGGGGCGAGCTCGTCGCCCGGATCCCGCTGCTCCTCGTCATCCTGGCGGCGCTGTACTTCGGCTGGACGATCCGTCGATACGCGACCGCCGGTCCGACGAGGCGGGCTCCGGCCCGGGTCCAGCCCGTCGCGCCGGCGGCGGTGCACATGCCCGGACCGTCGATGTCGCCGGTCCTCGTCGCGCTCGGCGCGTTCGCCCTGTTCGGGGGCCTCGTCGTCGGCGGGCTGGCGCTCTGGATCGGGGTCGGGGTCCTGATCCTGACGCTGCTCGTGTGGGGCCGCGAGGCCATCCGGGACTACCAGCACCTCGAGCCCCAGTCGTCGCTGCCAGCGGTCGTCCATCCAGGCCCGCCGCCGGGCGTCCACATGCCCGGCCCCTCGATCCGGCCGCTGCTCGCCTCGCTGGGGGCGTTCGCGCTCATGGCCGGGCTCGTGTTCGGGGGCTGGATCCTGGCGATCGCGGCGGTGTTCCTCACGTGGACGCTGGTCGGCTGGCTGGGCGACGCGACGGCGGAGTACCGCAAGGTCATCGAGGCCGACGCCACCGGTCACCTCGAGAATCCGCCGCCGCGAGGCTGGCCGACGCGCTGGATCCAGGTCTTCGCGGCGGTCTTCGTCATCGTCGGGCTGTTCCAGCTCGGCGTCCTGCCGGTCCAGGGCCCGGGCGAGGCCGCCGGCCCCGGGGCGTCCCCCGGCGCGTCGGGTGCGCCGGGTGAGGCGACCCTGCCGCCCGGGACGCTCCTCGTCGTGGCCAAGGACCTCGCCTTCGACCTCAAGGAGCTGGAAGTGCCGGCCGGCCAGCCGTTCGCGATCCAGCTCCGCAACGACGATCTCCCGGGCGTGCCGCACGACATCGACCTGCGAGACCAGGGCGGCGGGGTGCTGCAGGACAAGCCGCACACGGACGGCGGACAATCCCAGCTGTACGAGTACACCCCGCTGGAGGCGGGCGACTACACGTTCATCTGCTCCGTCCACCCGATTCCCGCGATGACCGGGACGCTGCACGTCCGATAAGTCGCGGCCGCACAGGCAGGCACCCATCACGACCCTCACCTTCGATCGGCGGCGGCTCATCCTGCTCGGCGTCGGGCTCGCCATCGTCGCCACCTTCGCGTTGATCGTCGCCGGCCAGCTCGGCCGCGCCCCGTCGGCGCTGCTGGAGCGCGGCAAGCCGGCGCCGCCTTTCGCCGCGACGACGCTCGATGGAGCGCGGCTCCAATTGACCGACCTCCGGGGCCGCCCGGTGGTCCTCAACTTCTGGGGTCCGTCGTGCGTGCCCTGCCGCGAGGAGTTCCCGCTCTTCAAGGCGAAGCTCCAGGCGCACGCGGCCGACGACCTCGCGATCGTCGGCGTGCTGACGTTCGATCCACCCGCCCCGGCACGGGACTTCATCGCCGACCTGGGGGCGACGTGGCCGACGGTCGACGACCCCGACGGCGCGATCCGAACGACCTACCGGGTGGCCGCCCGACCCCAGACGTACTTCATCGACGCCGACGGGATCCTGCGGGCGATCCAGGTCGGCGAGGTCACCGAGGCGGACTTCGAGCGCCACTACGCCACGATCGCGCCGTGATCGAGGTCACCGGCCTCGTCAAGCGCTATGGCTCGCGAACCGTGCTCGACGGCGTGGACCTTCGGGTCGGCGGTGGCGAGATCGTCGCCCTCCTCGGCCCGAACGGGGCCGGCAAGACGACGACGGTCGAGATCGTCGAGGGCTACCGGACTTCGGACGGCGGGGCGATCCGGGTGCTCGGCGAGGATCCGCGGCGCGGTGGTCCGGCCCTCCGGGCCAGGGTCGGGCTGATGCTCCAGGGTGGCAGCGGTCTCCAGCCGCGAAGCACCGCTCGCGAGACGCTGCGGCTGTTCGCCGCGCTCCACGACGGCGCGGCCGCGCCCGACGGGCTGCTCGAGACGGTCGGGCTCGGGGCGGTGGCGGACGCGCTGATCAGGCGGCTGTCGGGCGGCGAGCGACAGCGGCTGGCCCTCGCGATCGCGCTCGTCGGCGAGCCCGAGGTCCTCCTGCTCGACGAGCCCACCGCGGGCCTCGACCCCGAGGGCCGCCACGCGACCCGGCGCCTCATCGCGGACCTCCGCTCGCGGGGCCGGGCGATCCTCCTGACGACGCACGACCTCGGCGACGTCGAGGCGCTGGCGGACCGGGTCGTGATCCTCCATGAGGGTCGGGTTCGGGCCAACGCGCCACCCGCCGAGCTGGTCGCCGAGTCCGCAGCCGCCGGCGTCCGGGCACGGTTGCACGCCGCCCCGGAGGCAGGCGCCCTCGGGCGGTTGACGAGCGCGATAAGGCGGCTGGGTGGTGACGCCGTGGTCGTCCCGGACGTCGATGGTCGCCCCGAGACCCTGTCGATCACGGCGGGCGCCCAGGCCGCCGACGCGATCGCCGAGCTTGCGAGTTGGGCAGCCCGCGAGGGGCTGCTCATCCTGGAGCTTCGGTCCGGTGCGGCGAGCTTGGAGGAGCGATACCTTGAGCTCACCGGCGACGCGGCCGTGGAGGACACCGAGTGAGCCGTCCCGCGCCGGCCACCCGGGCCGTGGCAGCCCTGACCTCGATGGAGCTACGGCTCATGGCCCGCCGCGGCGAGAACGTCCTGGTGACGCTCGTGATCCCGCCGGCGATCCTGCTGTTCTTCGCCGCGTCGAACCTCGTCCCGGGGATCGCCGGCCCCCCGGTCGACTACCTCCTGCCCGGGGCGATGGCGCTGGCGGTCGTCGCCAGCGGCCTGATCAGCCTCGGCATCGCAACCGCGTTCGAGCGGAGCTACGGCGTCCTCAAGCGCCTTGGCGGGGCACCGATCGCGCCGGGAACGGTCGTGGCCGCGAAAGCGCTGGGGGTGCTCGCCATCGTCGCGCTCCAGGTCGTGGCGCTCGTGGCGATCGCCGGCGTCGCTCTCGGCTGGAGCCCGGGACCCGGCTGGTCGCCGGCGTGGGCCGTCGTCGCGCTGGTCCTGGGCGCGGCGGCCTTCGCGGGGCTCGGGCTGCTCATGGCCGGGACGCTTCGCGCGGAGGCGACCCTGGCCCTCGCCAACGGCCTGTTCCTCGGCGGCCTGATGCTCGGCGGGATCGTCCTGCCGGTGGACCACCTGCCCGAGCTGCTCCAGCCGCTGGCGGCGGTGCTGCCCGTGACCGCCCTGGCAGACCTGCTGCGGGTGGCCCTGACGGGCGCCGGAGATCCCGTCCGGCCGGTGCTCCTGCTCGGCGGCTGGGCGGTCGGCGCCGCCCTGCTCGCGGCGCGCTGGTTCCGCTGGGAGTGACGCGCGTCCGCGGCGCCGCGGGGGGTCTCAGGCCGTTGGGCCGGTGACCCCTGGTTCGGCCCTGCGGAGCAGCGGCAGCGTCGCCGCCTGGATCGCCAGCCCGATCACCAGCGCGATGAGGAAGCTCTCCGCGGTCCCGAGTCTGCCGAGGGTCGCCCCGAGCGCCAAGAAGAACGCACCGAAGGCGACGAGGCCGGTCGCGAGGCCCCGCAGCACCTCGGTCGACTCATGCGGCCCTCGGGTCACATGGGCGAACGTCGCCAGGACCGTGGCGTAGACCGGAAACGTCGCCAGGATCCCGCTCATTCGGCCGCCGATCATCGGGGCGGCGGCGCTGATCAGCACGACCAGGGCGGTCGCGATGACGACCCGCGCCGGGATGTCCCACCAAGGCATCGCCGGCACGTCGAACGCTCCTGCCGATCTCCCGCGGGACACTGCAACGAACGGGGCAACGACGACCAGGAGGATGGCGAAGGCCAGCCCCGGAGCCAGCGGTGGGACCGCGAAGCCGACGGCGAAGAAGGCCATCGTCGCGAGCGCGACCGACGGGAGCCAGGAGCCGCGCCGCGCAGCGAGCGCGTAGGCCGCGGCGAACGCGACCTGCGCGATCGCGCCCAGGAGCGCGCCCTCGGCCGCCTCGCGGGCCACGTTCGGGCCGACCTCGATGGCGATGAAGAACGCGATCGGGCCAGATGTGAGTGGAAGCGCGACGAGCCAGCCGCTCAGCGCCGGTCCCCAGCGACGGCCCGCCAGGCTCGTCGACGCGACGAGCAGCGGGGTCAGGACGAGCTTCGGGACGAGAGTGCTCACGAGGCGGTCCGCACGACGACGAGATCGTACCCGCCGGTCGGTCCCGCGGCGGCACCCAGCTCGCCTGGAAGGGTGCCCCTTTGACGCCAGGAGCCGGTCTCGGGTATAGTCTCCGCCTTCGCGGGGTGGAGCAGCGGCAGCTCGTCGGGCTCATAACCCGAAGGTCGGAGGTTCGAATCCTTCCCCCGCAACCAACTCGCAGATCCCCTCAGAACCCCGGGCCCCGACCACCCGGGGTTCTTTCTTTCCTCGAGGCTATGCTCCAGCCGTGCGCCCGTACGGACCCGAATCACCCTGGCAGTTCGAGCCGGGCGTCACGTTCCTCAACCACGGCTCGTTCGGGGCAACGCCCGTGCCCGTGCTCGAGGCCCAGGAGCGGCTCCGACGGGAGCTCGAGCGAAACCCGCTCCGCTTCCTGAACCGCGAGCTGGAGCCGAGGCTGGATGCGGCCCGCGAGGCCGTGGCGGCCTTCCTCGGCGCCGATCCCGAGGGGCTTGCCTTCGTCCCCAACGCGACGACCGGGGTCGCGGCCGTCCTCGGCTCGCTCCGGCTGCGCCCTGGCGACGAGCTGCTGACGACCGACCACGAGTACAACGCGACCCTCAACGCACTCGCCGCGGTCGCGAGGCCCGCGCGGGCGCGGGTCGTCCGGGTCTCGATCTCGGTCCCGATCCGCCACCCGCAGGAGGTCGTCGAGGCAATCCTCGCGGCGGTGACGCCGCGCACCCGGCTGGCGATGATCAGCCACGTGACGAGCCCGACGGCGCTCGTCCTGCCGATCGAGACGATCGTCCGCGACCTCGACCGGATGGGCGTCGACACCCTCGTGGACGCCGCCCACGCCCCGGGCATGGTGCCGATCGACGTCGGCGCCCTCGGCGCCGCGTACTGGACCGGCAACGGCCACAAGGGGCTGTGCGGCCCGAAGGGCAGCGGGATGCTGGTCGTCCGCGAGGATCGGCGGGCGGGCGTCCTGCCCCCGGTCACCAGCCACGGCCGCAACGACCCCCGCCCGAGGCCGGTCCTGTGGAAGGAGTTCGACTGGCAGGGCACTCGCGATCCCAGCCCATTCCTCGCCCTGCCGGAGGCCATTCGCATCGTCGGGAGCCTCCTGCCGGGCGGCTGGCCGGCGGTGATGGCGGCGAACCGGGCCCTGGCCCAGGCGGCGGGGGCGAAGCTGCTGGCGGCAATCGGGGGCGAGCCGATGGCCCCGGGTTCGATGCTCGGCGCGATGGCCTCGGTGCGGCTGCCGGGAATCCCGACCGACGACGCGGCCGACGAGCTGACGCTGGCCCTCGCCGAGGGCGAACGGATCGAGGTCCCGATCACGCCGTTTCCCGTGCCCGCGGCCCGAGACGATCCCGCGGCGCCGCCCCAGGCGGTCTTCGCCAGGGT
>JBQGDI010000077.1:0-12447 GCA_052038965.1 Candidatus Limnocylindrales bacterium
CGGGGTCGAGCATCGTGTGCTCGCTCGAGCCGCACTGCGCGCAGCGGGTGGCACTGGTGCCGGCAGCCGCCGGGCGGGCGCCGCGGATGCCGCCCTCGATCGCTCCGGCCAGGAGTCCGGCGACCGCGGTGCCGAGGTGCCAGGCCGCGGCCGTGGCGGGGAGGGCCAGGGCCAGCCCCAGCATGCGGCGACGGGTGACCCGCTCGAGCATGACCCTCCACCGGACGGCGAACGGACGGGACGCGGACTGGGGAGCGCCCCCAGTCTCGCGAGGCCGCGAACCCTGGGCTAGGGCCGAATGGACGCCGCCGACCGGACGGAACGCCACCGCGCTAGCCTCGCGGCGTGCTCGAACCCGCCGTCGACGCCGTCGTCCGCCTGGTGCGCGACGTGATCGGCCAGGACCTCGTCGGCGTCGTCCTCCACGGCTCGGCGGTCATGGGCGGGCTCCGGCCCACCAGCGACCTCGACGTCCTGGCCGTGACCCGCCGCTCGCTCGACGCCGAGCGCCGGGGCCGGCTCGGGGTGGGGCTGCGCGACGTCTCGGGCCGCCGGGCGCGCCGCGGACCGGCCCGCCCGGTCGAGCTGACCGTCGTGGTCGACTCCGAGATCCGGCCGTGGCGCTACCCGCCGACGATGGACTTCCAGTACGGCGAGTGGCTGCGGGACGAGCTCGAGGCCGGCCTCCCGCCGGCGGCAGGCCCGAACCCCGACCTCGCGCCGGTCCTGGCGGTGGCGCGGACGCGTGGGGTCGCGCTGCTCGGCCCGCCGCCGGCGGAGCTCCTCGACGCGGTCCCGCCCGACGACCTCCGCCGGGCGGTCGCCGCCGGGGTTCCGGGGCTGCTCGCGGACCTCGAGGGCGACACTCGCAACGTCCTGCTGACCCTGGCCCGGGTCTGGCTGACCGTCCAGACGGGCGACATCCGGACGAAGGACGAGGCTGCGGCCTGGGCAATGACCCGCCTGCCCGGCGATTCGGCGGCCGTGGTCGGGCGGGCCCGCGAGATGTACCTCGGCGAGGTCGACGAGGACGACGATCCGGCGGTGGCCTGGGCGGGCTGGACGGAGGCCGTGCGATCGGCCGCTGACCGGATGGTCGAGGCCATCACCGGGGCGAGCCGCTAGCGCGGCCCAGCGCTATCCCGCGGCCAGGACCTGGCGCATCCGGCGTGCAGCACGGCCGCGGTGCGAGATTGCGTGCTTCTCCCGGTCCGAGTACTGGCCGAAGGTCCGGCCTCCGGGTGGCTCACGAGCCGGCTCGAAGATCGGGTCGTAGCCGAAGCCGCCGCTCCCGCGCGGCTCGATGGCGATCCGGCCCCGGCTGGTGCCGCGCCTGGCGACGACCGGTCGTCCCGGTCGGGCCAGCGCGAGAACGCAGACGTAGCGGGCGCCGCGGCGGTCGGCCGGCAGGCCCTCGAGGTCGCGCAGGAGCTTGGCGTTGTTGTCGGCGTCCGTGGCGGCGGGGCCCGCGAAGCGGCGGGTGTGCACGCCCGGGCGGCCGCCGAGGGCGTCGACCTCGATGCCCGAGTCGTCGGCGAGGGACGGCAGCCCAGTCGCCGCGAGGGCGAAGCGAGCCTTGATCCGGGCGTTCGCCTCGAACGTCGGGCCGTCCTCGACCGGGTCGCCGGGCACGCCGAGGTCATCGAGCGAGACGAGCTCGACGTCGTCGAGCGCGAGGAGCGAGCGCAGCTCGCGAAGCTTGTGCTCCGACCGCGTCGCGACGACGAGCCGTGGCCGCCGGGCCGGGACGCCCGGCTGCCGTTCGCTCGCGCTCAGCGCCGGACCGATGCGATCGCCGCGGCCTGGGCCTCGAACAGCCGCGCCAGCCCGGTGTTCGCGAGGTCGAGGAGGGCGTCGACCCGCGCCCGGTCGAACGGCGGACCCTCGGCCGTGCCCTGCAGCTCGACGTAGGTGCCGGAATCGGTCCCGACGACGTTGAAGTCGACCTCGGCCCGGGAATCCTCGGAGTAGTCCAGGTCGAGCATCGCGACGCCATCGACGACGCCGACCGAGACGGCCGCGACCTTCGAGACGAGGGTCCGCTCCAGGCCATGGCCGATGAGCGCCGTCGCGAGGGCGACGTAGCCGCCGGTGATCGAGGCGCAGCGCGTCCCGCCGTCGGCCTGGAGGACGTCGCAGTCGAGGGTGATCGTCCGCTCGCCGAGCTTGGCGAGATCGACGACTCCGCGCAGCGAGCGGCCGACGAGGCGCTGGATCTCGTGCGTCCGGCCGCCGACCCGGCCGCGGGTCGACTCCCGCTCCGTCCGCTCCGAGGTCGCGCGCGGCAGCATCGAGTACTCGGCCGTCACCCAGCCGGTGCCCTTGCCGCGGAGGTGGGGCGGGACCCGGTCGCCGATCGTCGCGGCGCACAGCACCTCGGTGTCGCCGACACGGATCCGGCACGACCCCTCGGCCCACTTGAGCACGCCGAGCGTCATCGAGATGGGCCGCAGGTCGCCCGGTCGCCGGCCGTCGGCGCGGATCGAGGGCGGCCGGTTGCCGATGTTCATCGAATCTCCTTCTGGCCGGCGGGCAGCGGCTCGCCGACGCGGACCTCGGCCTTGGCCTCGACCCACAGCTCGTCGAGGGCTGCGAAGTCGAGATCGCGGATCGCGACCCCGCGCTCGGCGGCGAGCCGCTCGACGCGGCTGAACCGGTCACGGAACTTGTCGTTGGCGGTCCGGAGTGCGGATTCGGTCTCGATCCCGAGCTTCCGGCCGGCGTTGACGATCACCAGCAGCAGGTCGCCGAACTCCTCGGCCCGCTCGTCCGGCGTCCCGGCCGCTTCGAGCTCGCCGAGCTCCTCGGCGACCTTGTCGAGCACGCCGGCGAGATCCGGCCAGTCGTAGCCGATGGCGGCCGCTCGCTCCTGCATCTCCTGGCTCGCGGCCAGGGCCGGCATCGAGCGGCTGATCCCATCGAGCGCGCCCTTCGGGCGGACCTCGCCGCCGTCGTCCTCGCGCTCGCTGGCCTTGATCCGCTCCCACTGGCGGTTGACGTCGGCCGCAGTCCGCGCCTCGGCGTCGCCGAAGACGTGGGGATGGCGACGGACGATCTTCCGGGCAATCGACGCCTGGACGTCGGCCAGATCGAAGACGCCGGCTTCCGCGCCGAGCTGGGCGTGCAGCACGACCTGGAGCAGCAGGTCGCCGAGCTCCTCGGCGAGCTCCGGAGTCGCACCCCGCTCCAGCGCGTCGTAGACCTCGTAGGCCTCCTCGAGGAGGTGCTTTCGCAGCGAGGCGTGGGTCTGCTCGCGATCCCATGGGCATCCGTCGGGCTGCCGGAGACGATGGCTGATCGCGGGCATCGCCCACGGCCCGGCAGCCGCGAGCTCGGGGGACACGGGAGCGAGGTACAGCGGGCCGTCCAGGTCCGCGTCGCCGATCGCTTCGATCGTCGTCGGCTCGCCGCCTTGGAGCCGGGCGACGGGATGCCCAGCCGGGTACAGCCGACCAAGGACCGCCAGCCGATCCTGTCCGCGCGGCCCATGCCGGCCGGGCAGCGGCGCGAGCGCCTCGGCGCGGGGTCCGGCCGGCCCCTCAGTCGCTCGAGGGTCGAGCTCGCCGAGGGGCACGACGAGGACCGGTCGCGAGGCCTCGATGGGGACCTCGACGAGACGCTCCGCCGGGATCACCTGGACGCCCGCGCCGGCCTCGAGGCCCCACCGCTCACGCGCCTCGGCGAGCAGGGCGTCGAGCATCACACGGCCGAGCTGAAGTTGTATTCGATGTCCGCGGCTTCTTTCTTGCGGGTGTACCAGTAGCTGAAGCCGCTGTCCTCGAAGATCTTCAGCTGCTCGTCAGTTGGCTCGCGGGTCTCCTCGGCGAGGATCTTGTAGAGGTACACGCCGTCGCCGTCGTTGACGACGACCTCGGAGACCTTGCCGACCTCGGTCTCGAAGACCGCCTTGTCGAGCGCGTCCTCGAGCTGGCCGCGGGCGATCCAGCCCAGGTCGCCACCGTCACCGGCCTCGGTGCCCTCGCTGTTGTCCGTCGCGAGCTGCTCGAAGTCCTCGCCACCGTCGGCCCGCTCCTTGAGCGACGCGGCCCAGGCCTCGTCGCCATCGCCGGTGTGGCGGAGGACCTGGATGACGTGCCAGCCGAAGATCGACTTGACCGGCTCGAGCAACGCCCCGTCCTCCAGGTCCGGGGCAAAGATCGCATTCTTGAACGCCTGGTCGAGCTGGCTCGTCGGGTAGTACCAGGGCTGCTTGCCGCCCGTGACCTTGGCCGAGCTCTCGTCCGAATCCTTTCGCGCCCTCGCGTCGAATCCGTCGAGGTTCGCCTTCAAGGCGGCGTAGGCGGCGTCCGCCTCGGCCTTCGCGGCGGCCCACGCCGGATCGTCCTCGGGCAGGTCCTCGGCCCCCGACGGATCGTCCTTCGGCGAGTACAGGATGTGCCGGACCTTCACGCCGGTCTCGGTCCCGAGCTGGGCGGTGTTCGGCTCGGGCAGGTAGATCTCCAGGACGTGTCGCTGCAGCCCGGGCTTCGAGAGGTCGGCCACGACCTTCTCGGACAGCTTCGTCCGCACGACGTCCGTGCGGACCGCGGCCCGATAGTCCTCGAGCTTGATTCCGGCATCGGTGACCTGGGTCTGGAAGGTCTGGTCGACCTCCTCCGCGGCCAGCTCGGTCGCGCGGCCGATCCGGAACGTGCCGTCCTCGCCCTCGATGACCGCTGTCGGGACGTTGACCGCGACGGCGAAGACGGCCTCCATGAAGGCCTCGTCATAGCCACTCTCGACCGACATCCAGCCGAGGTCGCCGGCCTGGGGTGCGTTGGCCGAGTCGGAGACCGTCCGGGCGACGTCCTCCCAGGGCTTGCCGGCCTTGAGGTCGGCGAGCGCGGCGTCGGCCTCGGCCTTCGCGGCCTTGCGCTGGTCGTCCTCGATCTCGCCGGTGTCCTCGTCGACCTCCGGCTCGATCTCGATCATCCAGACGTGGCGCTGCGCGGTGGTCGTCGCCTCCTTGGTCAACTGCTCGTCGATGTCCGTGCCGGTCACCGCCACGCCTTCCTCGCCGGCGAGCCGATCCATCAGCTTGGCATCCACCAGCCGCTCGAGCGTCAGACCGGCCAGCTGCTGGCGGCGCTGGTCGATGAACTCTAGCTGCGAGGCACCGTCCTCCGGGCTGATGCGGTTCAGCGCCATCAGGGTCCGGACCCGACCCTGGACGTAGTCCAGCCGGAAGTCCTCGATCGCCAGCCGGGTGCGAAGGTCGTCGCGGGTGATGACCTGCCCATCGACGGTCGCGGCGACGCCGAAATGGTCCTCGTACCAGCTCCAGGCGCCGTAGCCGACGAGGAGCAGGAGGGCGAGGATGATGGCACCGATGAACCCGGCGTTGATGAGGGTGGTCCGGCGATCGCTGCTGCCCCAGCCGGGACGGCCGGTTCGCTTGACGACGGGCTTGGCTCGGAAAGTCATGCGGCGAAGGGTCCTGGTTCAGATTGGGGGCGCGCCGGTGACGCTCGGCGCGTGGGCGGGGCCGAATGGTACCGCAAGCCCCGCGCGGCTCAGGTCCGACCGAGTCGCTCCAGTCGCAGGCCCGCCGACCGGACGGTCTCCGGATCGACGATCGCCCGGGTGTCGTAGACGAGGTCGCCGCGCATCGCCTCCGCGATCGCCGGCCAGTCGAGTGTCCGGTAGTCGGCCCACTCGGTGACGACGAGCACCGCGTCGGCGTCGCGAGCGGCCTCGAGGGGCGAGCCGGCCACGACCAGCTCGGGGTCGGCTCGCTGCGCGGGACCGGCGGCTCGCGGGTCGGTGGCCACGACCTCCGCGCCAAGGGCCCGCAAATCGGCTGCGATGGCCATGGCCGGCGACATCCTGACGTCGTCGGTGTTGGCCTTGAAGGCCAGCCCGAGGACCGCGATCCGGCGGCCAACGAGGCCGGCGCCGGCCGAGGATCCCGCCGCGCCGCCGAGGAGCGAGGCGAGGCGGGTCGCGATCGCGTCCTGGTGGACCTCGTTCGAGCGGGCGACCGAGCCGATCAGCGGCGCCGCGACGCCGGCCACGCGGGCGATCGCATCGAGCGCGACCGCCTGCTCCGGAAGGCACGAGCCCCCGAAGCCCGGGCCGGCGTCGAGGAACGATCGCCCGATCCGGTCGTCGAGGCCCATCCCGTCGGCCACGATCGGGGCGTTCGCGCCGAAGACGTCGCACAGCCGGGCGAGCTCGTTGGCGTAGGCGACCTTCATGGCCAGGAAGACATTCGAGGCGAGCTTGACCAGCGCGACCGAGGTGGCATCGGCGGAGAGCGTCGGGGCGTCGACACCGGCATACAGGCCCAGGACGTCCTCGGCGGCGGCGCGGTCGCGCTCCTCGATCCAGCCGGTGACGATCCGGCCGGGCTGCAAGAAGTCGCGGAGGGCTGAGCCCTCGCGCATGAATTCAGGGTTGGTAACGAGCGCCGCGGCGTCCGGGCGTGCGCCACGGAGCTGGCGCAGGCGGGCCGGGCCGGACATCGGCAGCGTCGAGCGGATCACGATGACGTGGTCGCTCCCGACCTCGCCCAGGAGCGAGCGCACCGCCGCCTCGACGTGGTCGAGGGCGAGCGGCCCATCCGGGCCGAGCGGCGTCCCGACGGCGACGAACGAGTGGCGGACGTCGCCCGGCGGCGTCAAGTCGGTCGTGTAGTCGAGCCGGTCGCGCAGCTCGGTCATGGCGGCCTCGAGACCGGGCTCGAAGATCGGCGCCAAGCCGCCTCGCAGGCGATCGATCCGGGCGCCGTCGATGTCGGCGACGGTCACGCGGTGGCCGAGGCGCGCGAAGCCGACGGCCGTGACGAGTCCGACGTGGCCGGCGCCCACCAGGAACAGGTGCATGTCTCCTCCACGGCGCTCGGGGACGCCTCGGCCAGACCGGGCCGTCCGGTCATCGTGCCATGTCCGGGTCCGGCCCGCGCGGTCAGCTCCCGCCCCGCACGAGGGCGCCCAGCACGGCGCCGAAGTCCGTCTCGTACACACCCCGCTCGACGCGTTCGAGAATCACGGTGTCGAAACCACCGAGGAATCGTCCGAGCTCGGGCTGGTTCATCAGGTCGCCGACGTGGACCCAGGTCGAGTCGGCGAAGAACGGGGCCACGAGCGGCACGGAGATCCCGAAGAAGCTGTCGTAGACGATGATCGTCCGACCCTCGATGAGCGGGGCGTCACCGCGGGCCACGACCCGGAAGACGCCGCGGGCGTTGTGGATCTGGGCGGGCACCTCGACGTCGATCGTCTCGATCCGGACGCCTTCCCTGACCCGGAGCCGGGGCGTCTCCTCGACCCGCCGCAACCCGAGGAGTGTCGGCAGGTCGGTCCTCCGGCGAACCTCGCCGTCGCGGCGCACCGCGGCGGTGGCCCACACCTCGGGATCGATCGAGCCGACGAGGGCACCGATCGCGACGATCGCGCCGCTCGGCGTCCAGTGGCTGTCGGTGGCGTAGTAGAGCCGTGGCGGGTCGGCCTCGCCGCGCGCTGCGACGAGGAGGGGTGCGGCATCGATCCCGGCGGCGCCGGCGGCCCGGACTGCGCTGGTGGTCAGCCGGCCGCCGTCCCCGCACGGTGGACCGAACGGCAGCTGATGGGGCACGCGATCCGGATACACGGTGTGCTTGTCGGGCACGAGCAGGAAGCGGAAGGACTGTCGGGCCCGGGCGAACGCCTCGGCGGCCCTGGCCAGGCTCCCGGCGACCGCTTCGGTGTTGAACCGGCACGCCGGTTCGAACTCGCCCCGGATGAACAGCCAGCCCTCCAGGCCCCTCACGACCTCGGGGTTGCCCGTCCCGCCCGCTGCCCAGTAGGCCAGGCCCCGGAGCCGCAGGGCCTACGGCCGGGCGGCCAGGTTGTCCGCCAGGAAGGCGTCGGCCGCCCGGGCCCAGGAGCCATCGACAAGGGCGTCGATGGTCGGCGGCGGCAACGTCCGGAGCGGCCGGTTCTCGACCTCCGCGGGCCGCACCCCGGCCGCGAGCAGGCCGGCTCCGACGAGGATCACCGCGGCGAACGTCGCGGCGACGAGACGATCGAGCAGCCGCCACCAGCCCGGGGGCGCGCCGGGCGGGAGGTGCGCCGAGGCGGAGCCCCGCTCGTCGGCGAAGGGCTGCGGGGCGGCGGCATCCGGGCCGGTCGACATCGCGATCAGAATTGGAAGTACAGGAACGGGCTGAAGGTGCCCGTGAGGACCAGGACCAGGGCGAGCGGCAGCAGGATCGCGGCCGTGCCGAGGCGCAGGACGCGATTCGGGAGCGCGCCCGGACGCTCCAGCTGGACGCCGGTCACCCACGACGCCGGGATGAGGACCGACGCGCAGGCCAGGACCAGCACCACGAGCGCCAGGGGCTCGGCCGCGAGCGCCACATCGGCTGGAAGCGCGGCACCCGGCCGGAGGAACGCCGCGAAGTAGCCGACGGCATGGTCGAGCGTCGGTGAGCGGAAGAGCACCCAGCCGGCCATGACGAGGGCAATCGTCGAGGCCTGCCACGGCCGCCCCCGTTCGGGCGAGCCGCGGCCGGCGCCCGTGGCGCGCTCGAGGAGCAGGAGCAGGCCGTGGTAGGCGCCCCACACCACGAACGTCCAGTTCGCGCCGTGCCACAGGCCGGTGACCAGGAACACGATCGCGAGATTGCGATACGTCGCGAGCGACGTGCCCCGGTTGCCACCCAGCGGGATGTACAGGTAGTCCCGGAACCAGCGCGACAGCGACATGTGCCAGCGACGCCAGAACTCGGTGATCGAGCGCGAGGCGTATGGCCGGTCGAAGTTCTCCGGGAACCGGATGCCGAACATCAGCGCCAGGCCGAGGGCCATGTCCGAGTAGCCGCTGAAGTCGAAGTACAGCTGCGCCGTGTAGGCCGTCAGCCCGAGCAGCGCCGCGCCCGCCGACAGCTCGCCCGGCGGCAGGCCGAACGCGGCGTCGGCGATAGGCGCCACGGTATCGGCGACGACGACCTTCTTCGCCAGACCGAAGCTGAACCGATACAGCCCGGCGGCAAAGGCATCCATCGTCTCCTGACGGCGGACGAGCTGGTCGCGGATCTCGTGGAACCGGACGATCGGACCGGCGATGAGTTGCGGGAACAGCAGGATGTAGAGGGCGAAGTCGGGCAGTGACACGAGGTGGCGCGCCGCGCCCCGGTAGATGTCGAGCAGGTAGCTCAACGAGTGGAACGTGAAGAACGAGATCCCGATCGGCAGCAGCACCTCGGCCCACGGCAGCGGCGGGAGCCCGAGGGCCGACAGGCTGTCGTTCCATGTCGCCACGGCGAAGTTGGCGTACTTGAACCACGCCAGCAGCGCGACGTTGAGGATGACCCCAAGGGCCAGCCAGCGGCGTGCCGACCCGGGCCGACTGGCGTCGACGTTCGCCTCGATCCGGCTGCCGACGACGAAGTTCGCCACGATCGATGCCAGGAGAACGACGACGAAGGCTCCGGCGCCCCAGGCGTAGAAGACCAGGCTGCCCAGGACGAGGACCCCGTTACGGAGGCGCCGCGGTGCGACGTGATACGCGGCCAGCATCGCGGGCAGGAAGAAGAAGACGAAGGTGACGGAGGAGAAGACCATTCCTCGCGAACGATACGAGGCCAGAGCGGGGCGCGATCGGCTCGGCGGCCCGGCCCGCCGCCTCGGCTAGACTCCGGGGCGGCTCGACCCGGGCGCTTCCCCGGCAGATGGGCCGGATCCCCGACGCGACGTTTCGAGGAGGAACTGCGAGCGGCATGGACGATCGGCGGATTGCCGTCATCGGCCTGGGCTACGTCGGCCTGCCACTGGCCCTCGCCTTCGCCGAGGCCGGCCGTGAGGTGTTGGGCGTCGACGCCAGCGCCGAGCGAGTCGCCGAACTTCGGGCCGGCCGGTCCCCGATCGACGACATCGAAGACGCCCGCCTGGCCAGCGCCTTTGCCAGCGGCCACCTCGAGGTCGTTGGCTCCGACGACGCGGGCCTCGCCGCCGTGGATGTCATCTTCGTCTGCGTGCCGACGCCACTGACCGATGCGAAGGAGCCGGACCTCGGCCCGGTCATCGCCGCCGCCGAGCGGATCGCGCGCGAGCTGCGGCCGCGCCAGCTCGTCGTCCTCCAGTCGACGACGTTCCCGGGGACGACCACCGGCCCGTTTCGCGAGGCCCTCGAGTCGGGCGGGCTGGCCGCCGGCCGGGACTTCGACCTGGCCTTCGCCCCGGAGCGGGTCAACCCCGGCGATCCGGCCAGCGCGTCGCGAGCGATGCCCCGGTTGGTCGGCGGGACCACGCCCGGCGCGACCGCGCGCGCCGCGACGGCGCTGCGCGCGATCAACGACCTCGTCGTTGAGCTCTCGTCACCGGACGTCGCCGAGCTGGCCAAGCTGCTCGAGAACGTCTTCCGGAACGTCAACATCGCCCTCGTCAACCAGCTGGCCCTGCTGTGCGAACGCATGGGTCTCGACGTCTGGGAGGTGATCGACGCCGCGTCCACGAAGCCATTCGGGTTCATGCGCTTCGTCCCCGGACCCGGCGTCGGCGGACACTGCATCCCGGTGGACCCCTACTACCTGTCGTGGCGGGCCCGCCAGTTCGAGTTCGTCGATCGCTTCGTGGAGCTCGCCGGCGACATCAACCTGACCATGCCGCGCCACGTCGTCGAACTCGCGGTTGAGGCCCTCAACGACCGTGGTCGGGCGCTCCGCGGCTCGACCGTCGGAATCCTCGGCGTGGCCTTCAAGCCCGACGTCCGCGACCCGCGTAACTCGCCCGCCGCGGCCGTCATCGCCGGTCTCCAGGCCCGCGGCGCCGAGGTCGCGTATCACGACCCGCACGTCGACGCCTTCACGGCCGGCGACGGCACCGTCCTCCGCTCCATATCCCTCGAGGACGTGCTGCGACGCGACCTCGTCCTCGTCGTCACTGCTCATCGGGCAATCGACTGGGCCGCTGTCTACGACCGCGCCGAGCTCATAGTCGACACCGTCAACAGCTCCCGCGGCCACGCCGTCCGGCCGCGCCAGGTCCTCCGGCTCGGCGCAGGCTGGAGCGGCGAGACCGGGTGAGCCGGCCGGACAGCGCGCCGACGGCTGGCATCCGCCACGTGGGCGACGACTCGCCGATCGTCCATGTCGTCGGCGCCCGCCCGAACTTCATGAAGGCCGGGCCGGTCGTCAAGGCCCTTGCCCGGCGCTCGGTCCGGCAGATCCTCGTCCACACCGGCCAGCACTACGACCGGGCGCTGTCCGAGGTGTTCTTCGAGCAGCTCGGGCTGCCGGCGCCCGACCTGAACCTCGACGTCGGCTCTGGGTCGCAGGGCCGCCAGACGGCCGCGCTGCTCGTCGCCCTCGAGGACGCTCTGCCGCCGTTGGCGCCCTCGATCGTCGTCGTCTACGGAGACGTCAACTCGACGCTCGCGGCCGCCCTCGTGGCCAGCAAGGCCGGGCTGCCGCTGGCCCACGTCGAGGCGGGCCTGCGAAGCTTCGACCGGACGATGCCCGAGGAGATCAACCGGGTCGTCACCGACGCGCTGGCCGACGAGCTGTTCGTGACCAGTTCCGAGGCGGTCGACAACCTCCGGCGCGAGGGCGCGCGTGCGGACCGGATCCACTTCGTGGGCAACCCGATGATCGACAGCTTGCTCGCGCACCTCGATCAGTTCGACCCGGCGGCGGCACGGGCGACGCACGCCCTGGACGGGCCCTACGCGGTGGCGACCCTGCATCGCCCGGCGAACGTCGACTCGCCGGCGGCCGCCGCGGGGCTGGTGGGGATGCTCCGGGCGATCGGCGAGCGTCTGCCGGTCGTCCTGCCGCTCCATCCGCGGGGACGGGCGACGCTCGAGGCGGCCGGGCTCGGCAGCGTCCCGCGGCTCCGCGTGGTCGAGCCGCTTGGATACGTCGAGTTCCTGTCGCTCGTCCGCGGTGCGTCCGTCGTCGTGACCGACTCCGGCGGCATCCAGGAGGAGACGACGATCCTCGGCGTGCCGTGTCTCACCGTCCGTCCGAACACGGAGCGGCCGATCACGATCAGCCAGGGCACGAACCGGCTCGTCGCGCCGCACGAGGTTGCGGTGGCGATCGACGGCATCCTCGCCGGATCCGTGCGGCGACCGGCCCAGCCGCCGCTGCTCTGGGATGGCCACGCCGGTGACCGGATCGCCGACCGTCTCGTGGACGCCTACGGGGGCACGCGACGAAGCTAGTCCAAGCGCGCCCGCAGAGCTTCCCCGAAGCGCCTCGAGAGGGCCACCGGGTCGAGCGCCTCCGCGGCGGCCGCGGCGGCGCGCGCGGCCTCGGGCGTGGCCAGCTCACGGGCGCGTCGGAGCGCTATCGTGAGCGACTCCGAGTCTCCCGCTTCGAAGGTCAGCGCGAAGGATGCGTCCACGACCTCCTCGAGCCCGCCGCCGGCTGGCACGATCACCGGGAGTCCGAACGACAAGGCCCGGCGGAGGGCGCCGCTATTGAGCGCGCGGCGGTACGGGAGGGCCGCGCCGTCGGCCGCCCGG
>JBQGDI010000078.1:0-11689 GCA_052038965.1 Candidatus Limnocylindrales bacterium
GTCCAGGGCTTCGGCAATGCCGGCGCGATCGCGGCCCAGCTGATGGTCGAGGAGAAGGCGACGATCGTCGCGGTCTCCGACTCGACCGGCGGGATCCACAACCCGAATGGCCTCGACGTCAACAAGGTCATCGCCTGGAAGCAGGAGCACGGGACCGTCCAGGGCTTCCCGGGCGCCAAGGACGTCACCAACGCCGAGGTGCTCGAGGTCGAGTGCGACATCCTCATCCCGGCCGCCCTCGAGAACCAGATCACCGCCCGCAACGCCGGCAACGTCAAGGCCCGCCTCGTCGCCGAGGCCGCCAACGGCCCGACGACGCCCGAGGCGGACGAGATCTTCTGGAAGAACGGGATCTTCATGATCCCCGACATCCTGTGCAACGCCGGCGGCGTGACGGTCAGCTACTTCGAGTGGGTCCAGGACCTCAACCGGGACCACTGGAGCGAGAAGGTCGTCAACGAGAAGCTCCGGGAGATCATGGTCAAGGCCTTCCAGGAGACCCTCGCGATCGCCCGCCGCGAGCAGACCTACATGCGCACCGCCGCATACCTGCTGGCAGTCCAGCGGGTCGCCGACGCGACCCAGATGCGCGGCCTGTACCCGTAGATCCTTCACGCCTCACCACGCGACGCGGACCCGTCGCCGCCCGGAGCCCCGGCCGCTCGGTCGGGGCTCCGCGATGCGGGCCGGGGCTGGGCTGAGCGCCCGCCGCGCGAGCACCCACCCCGCAAGCGCCGTGCCCGGCAGGCTGGTCAGATCGACGCCACGGGTCGGTTAGGCAGGTAGCGGGCCGCGTTTCGGGCCACCGGCCCGCTCGAGATGTCCGCCCCACGCTCGGCCGAGCTTCCGGAGCCTCGCGAAAGCGGTTCGGATTCCCGATGGACCCGGCTGAGCGACCCCACGGGTCGATCTGGCCAAGATGGCCGCGGCCAGGGCCCGGCGCCGAGCCGGACCGGGGACCGTCCGACCCCCTGCTACGATGCGGCCCATGCTCGACCATGAAGAGAAGTTCCTCTTCAAGGAGGAGATCCTCGCCCTCTCGAACTCGCTGGGCGAAGCCGGCGCGCTCGACAACGTCGAGGACCTCCTGACCGACGTCATCACCAGCCCGCGCTTCGATTCCGAGGTCTTCACCCTCGAGCGCAGCCTCCAGGTGATGCTCGGCGCCCGCCAGGGCACGACCCTCGTCGGCCTCCTGACCGTCGCCCCCGAGGTCTTCGACGAGGTCGCCGAGGTCCGCATCCCGCCGGAGGTCCACGAGCGCCTCGTCGCCTGGCGGGCCCGCTTCGGCCTGGCGATCGACAACGCCCTGAACTTCCACACCAACCCCGACGGCATCCAGGGCCACAACTTCGCGACGCAGGTCGCGCACGTCGAGGACCGCCGCGTCCTCCAGGGCCGCCTGACGCTCGTCCGCTACAACAACGAGCCGCAGTTCTTCGTCGCCGATGCCGCGGTGTTCCTGGGGCTGGTGGCCGACATCATGGACCGGCTCGGCCCGTACCTGGAGCCCGATGCCATCGACGCGGACATGGTGACGCGGCTCCGGGAGGGCCTCGCCCTCATCGAACGAAAGACGTCGGCCCGGACGTAGGCCGCGGCCCGCCGGCGCCCGATGCGACAGCTGTACCTCGCCGCGACCGGCCAGAACCGGGGCAAGACGACCGCCGCCCTTGGGCTCTTCAACGGATTCGTTCAGCGCGGGCTGCATGCCGGGTTCATGAAGCCCGTCGGGCAGCGGACGGTGATCGACGACGGCCAGCCGGCGGACGAGGACGCCGTTCTCATGCGCTCGACGTTCGACCTGCCCGAGCCGTACGACGCGATGAGCCCGGTCCACATCCCGCGCGGCTTCACCAAGGCCTACATCGCGGGCGAGGTCGTGGAGGACCTCGGCGCCAGGATCGACCGGGCCCATGCGACGTTCCGCGACCACGACGTCCTGCTCATCGAGGGCACCGGCCACGCTGGCGTCGGCGCCGTCATCGGGCTTTCGAATGCGACGGTTGCCGCGCGCCTCGGCGCGCCGGCGATCATCGTCAGCGAGGGCGGCGTCGGGCGCCCGATCGACGAGATCGTCCTGAATGCGGCGCTCTTCGCCCGGCATGACGTCCCGGTCGCGGGGGCGATCGTCAACAAGGTCGACGTCGACGCCCAGCCCGGGATCGCGGGCGTCCTGGCCCGCGGCCTCGCGCCGTACGGGCTTGCCCTGCTCGGCGTCCTGCCCGTCCGGCCGATCCTCTCCAACCCGACCCTCGAGATGCTCGAGGAGGGCCTCCACGGCGAGACCCTCCACCGTGGCCCGGACCTCGAGCGGGTGATCGACGGCGTCGCGATCGGGGCGATGGAGCCGGGCCACATGCTCGAGCGCGTGGGTCCGGGAACGCTGGTCATCGTCCCGGGCGACCGCGAGGACGTGATCCTGACGCTCACGACGGCGCACCTGATGGGCATCCCGCGGGCCGCCTCGATCGAGGAGCTGCGACAGCCCTCGCTCCAGCTGTCGATCGGCCACGAGGGCGCGGCGATCGGGCTCGTGCTCACGGGCGGCTACCGGCCGCGGCCCGCCGTCCTCGCCGCGATCCGCCGGGCCGACCTGTTCGCGCTCCTCGTCCGCGAGGACACCTACACCGTCGCCTCGGAGGTCCACGACCTGCTCGTCAAGACGCACCCCGCCGACGTCGAGAAGATCGAGCTCATCAAGGAGCTCGTCGCGACGCACCTCGACGTCGATCGCATCCTCGCCGTCGCGGCACAGGCCACCGTCCGGGCGACCCTGGGCTTGCCGCGGTAGGGCATGATGCTGGGGCGCCCCAGCCGAGGAGGGTGCCATGGATTCCGACCGCCGCCGCCAGCTGATCGTCGTTGCGGCGTACGTCGTGACCGTCGTCGTGAACGGGCTCGCGGTGGCCCTGCCCCTGAACGGGCAATCGACGGCCGAGATCTCGGATCGCTACCTGACGCTCGTGACCCCGGCGGGCTACGTGTTCGCCGTCTGGAGCGTCATCTACTTGCTGCAGCTCGTTTTCAGCGTCTACCAGGCCCTGCCGAGCCAACGCAGCAACCCGTCCCTCCGGGCGATCGGATATCTCCCCGCCGTGTCGGGCGTCCTGAACTCGACCTGGCTGGTGCTCTGGCACTACAACGTCTTCGCCCTGACGGTGCCGGTGATGGCCGCCCTCCTGGTGACGCTGATCGCGATCTACCTCCGGCTCGGGATCGGCTCACGTGTCGCGGCGTCGTGGACGGAGACCATCGCCATCCGCCTGCCGTGGAGCGTCTACCTCGGCTGGATCACGATCGCGACGATCGCCAACGTCGCGACGACCCTCGTCTGGCTGGAATGGAATGGCTTCGGCATCGCGCCCGACCTCTGGGCGACCGTCGTCCTGGCGACCGGAGTCGGGATCGCCACAGCGATGGCGCTGACGCGACGGGACGTGGCCTACGGCCTCGTCGTCGTCTGGGCCTACATCGGAATCGCGATCAACCAGGCGGACAGCACCCTGGTGGCGGGTGCCGCCTGGCTTGGGGCGGTGCTCGTCGCCGGCCTCGCGCTGTGGAGCGTGGCCGCCTCACGGCGGGCGGGACCCACGGCCATCGGCTGACGGCGGCCACGCCGGGCGACGGCCGATCCTCCCCGCCCAGCCGGGGCCGGGTATCACAGGTCGTCGAGCAGCTCGTTGTCGAGGAGGCGCGTCGAGCCGAAACGAATGGCGGTCGAGAGGACGAGGGGACCGCGGACCTCCGTCAGCTCCTCCAGCGTGCGTGCGTCGGCGACCGAGACGTATTCGGGGTCGGCCAGGGGCTCGCGGCGAAGCTCGTCCATCATGGCCGCCCGCACGGCCTCGGCCGACCGCTCCCCGGCCTCGATTCGCTCCCGGCCCGCCAGCAGCGCTCGACGCACGGCCGGGGCCGCCGCGCGCTCCGCCGCGGTCAGGTGGACGTTGCGCGACGACAGCGCCAATCCGTCGGGCTCGCGGACGGTCGGCAGCCCGACGACCTCGGTCGGGATCGCCAGGTCGCGGGCCATCTGGCGAATCACGAGCAGCTGCTGGTAGTCCTTCCGGCCGAAGTAGGCCCGCTCCGCGCCGACGAGGTTGAACAGGACGGCGACGACCGTCGCGACGCCGTCGAAGTGGCCGGGCCGGGCGGCACCCTCGAGGGGCTGGGCGATCGCCCCGACGTTGACCGTCGTGTCGAAGCCGGGTGGGTAGACCTCCTCGAGGTCGGGCGCGAACACGAGGTCGACGCCCTCCTCTTCGCAGATCTCCACGTCGCGCGCCTCGTTGCGCGGGTACCGCTCGAGGTCCGACGGGTCGCCGAACTGGCGAGGGTTGACGAAGATCGAGACGACCGTCGTGGCGTTCGCTGCTCGAGCCTCCCGCATCAGCGAGCGGTGGCCCACGTGGAGCCAGCCCATTGTCGGCACGAGGCCCACCGGGCGGGGCGAGGCGGCGAGCGCGCCGCGCAGCTCGGCGCGCGTCCGGACGACGCGGGTCATCGGCTCAGCGGGGCACGGTCGGGGCGGGGGAGCGGCGGGATCAGAGGTCGCGGTCGAGCGGGATCGCGGCGCCGGCGGCCCGGGCGCCTGCGGTCCCGGACCCATCGTCGGCGCGATCGTCGGCCGTCCGCCCGAGGGCCTCGTCAAGCACCCCCTGGTCCATCCGCACGGTCTGCTCCGGCCCCGGGAAGCGTCCCGCGGCCACGTCGGCGGCCCACGCCTGGGCGGCGCCCCGGATCGCGCCGCGGAGGTCGGCGTAGGCCCGGGCGTGCTTGGGCGAGAAGTCGCCAAGGCCGAGGAGGTCCGTCACGACCTGGACCTGGCCGCTGCAATGCGGCCCGGCGCCGATGCCGATGGTCGGGATCCGGAGGCGCGACGTGATGACGGCCGCGAGCTGCTCCGGCACGAGCTCGAGGACGATCGCGAACGCTCCCGCCTCCTGGATCGCCACCGCGTCGGCGAGCATCGCCCGCGCGGCGTCGCGGGTCTTGCCCTGGACCCTGACCTTGCCGCCGAGGCCGTGCTGCGATTGGGGCGTCCAGCCGATGTGGCCCATGACCGGCACGCCCGCGCGAACGAGGGCCTCGACGATCCGGGCGCTGCGGACCCCGCCCTCGATCTTGACCGCCTGCGCGCCGGCCTCGCGCAGGAAGCGGCCGGCGTTCTCGATCGCCTCGTCGGGCGTTGCGTAGGACAGGAACGGCATGTCGCCGATGACGAGCGCCCGTCGAGAACCCCGGACGACGGCCCGGGTGTGATGGAGCATCTCGTCCATCGTCACGCGCACGGTCGAGTCGTAGCCGAGCATGACCTGGCCGACGGAGTCGCCGACGAGGAGCATCGGGATGCCGGCCTCGTCGAGGATCTGGGCCGTCGGGTGGTCGTAGGCGGTCAGCATCGGCAGCGGCTCGCCGTCGGCGTGCAGCCGCGCGATGTCGGACACCGTCAACCGCCGAACCGCGGTGGGGTCGGCCGATCCGCTCATCGTCTCGCCTCCTGCATGGCGCCAGTCTGCCCCGCGGCGTCGCGGGCGTCCAACGCCCCCGCCACGCGGTCGAGGATGCGGTCCGCGACTTCGCGCTTGGTGAGCAGCGGTAGGTCCTCTCGGGCGCCCGCGCGATCGAGGATCACGACCCGGTTCGTGTCCGTTCCGAAGCCCGAGCCGGTTTCCGCGACGTCGTTCGCGACGAGCAGGTCGACGCCCTTCGCACGGAGCTTCTCGGCCGCGCGCTCCAGCGAGCCGGTCTCGGCCGCGAAGCCGACGAGCACCGCCCGCCGGGCCGCCAGGCCGCGCCGGACCTCATCGTCGAGCGCCCGCGCCACGCCGCCGAGCAGGTCCGGGGTGGGCTCCAGCTCCAGGGTCAGGCCCTCGCCGCGGTGGAGCTTCGTCGCGGCCGGGCTGCGGGGCGTGAAGTCGGCGACCGCGGCAGCCATGACGAGGGCGTCCGGCGGCGGCTCGGCGATCACGACCGCCTCGTGGAGGGCTCGCTCCAGCTCGCTCGTCGTCTCGACGCGGACGCACCGCGCCACCTCGGGCAGGCTGACCTCGACGGCGGCCGCGAGGAGCGTCACCTCCGCGCCGCGGTCGAGCGCCGCCTGGGCGATCGCGACGCCCATCTTGCCGGTCGAGCGGTTGCCGATGTAGCGCACCGGGTCGATCGGCTCGCGGGTCCCGCCGGCGGTGACGACGATCCGCCGCCCGACGAGGTCGCTCTCGCGCGGACGAGCGTCCGCGAGCGGCGGCCGCTGGGCCGGGTCGGCGGTGCGAATCGGCCGGTCCGCGACGGCGGCCGCGACGGCATCGACGATCGCCGCCAGCTCGGCCAGGCGCCCGACCCCGGACTGGCCGGACGCCAGCGGCCCCGTGCCCGGCGCGACGACGTCGTAGCCGAAGGCCTCGCGCAGCCGCGCGACGTTGGCGACGGTCGCGGGATGCGTCCACATGTCACCGTCCATCGCCGGCGCGACGACGACCGGTGCGCTCGTGGCGAGGCAAGCGGCTGTCACGACGTCACCCGCGAGGCCGTTGGCCATCGCGCCAAGGAAGTGGGCCGTGGCCGGGGCGACGACGATCGCGTCCGCGCTGTCGGCGATGACGATGTGGCCGATGCGGCCGTCGGGGAGGAGATCCAGGACCTCGGTTTCGACGGGATGCCGAGACAGCGCCGCGAAGCTCAGCGGCCCGACGAAGCGAGCCGCCGACGGCGAGAGGAGGACGACGACGTCGGCGCCTTCCGCGGTCAGCAGGCGCAGCAGCTCGACGGCCTTGTAGGCCGCGATCGAGCCGGTGACGCCGAGGCCGATGAGCCGGCCCTCGAGCCGCCTGGCTGGCGCAGGACCGCTGGCCGCGCCGCCGGTCGCGCCGCCGGTCGAGCCTTCGATCATGCCGCCGGCCCGCCCTCCGCCGTACCCAGGCCGAGTTCCAGGGGCTCGCCACCGGCGAGCTCGGCGTGCAGGATCGCGAGGCCCTTGAGCGTCAGGTCAGGGTCGATGGCGTCGACGCCCTCGAGGCTCCGCGCCCAAGGCGCCGCCGACAGGCCACCGGTCAGGATCGCGTGGACCTGGTCGGGCCGCACGTTCGCCGCGGCCGCAAGCTCCTGGCGGATCCGTGCCAGAAGGCCGGAGGCAAGTGCCTGGTAGCCGAAGACCGTTCCACTCTGCATCGCCGAGACGGTGTCGCGGCCGATCGCGCGGTCGGGCGTCCGGAGCTCGATCCGGGGCAGCTTGGCGGTCCGGGCGGCAAGGGCCTCGAGCCCGAGCTCCAGGCCCGGCGCGATCGCGCCGCCGACGTACGCCCCGTCGGCGGCGATGCAGTCGAAGGTCGTGGCCGTGCCGAAGTCGACGACGACGGCCGGCGTCCCGTACAGCCGGCCTGCCGCCAGGGCGTTCACCAGCCGATCCGCGCCCACCTCGCTCGGACGTTCGACGCGGACGGGGAGCGGCACCGTCCCGGCCGTGGCCATCACCAGCGGCCGCTCGCGGCGGCTCGCGACGACCTCGAGCGCCCCGCCGAGCGCCGGCACGACGGACGCGCAGGCGATCGTGGAGATGTCGGCAAACGAGGCGTCGTCGAGGTGGAGGAGGCCCTCGAGGAGCAGCTCCAGCTCGTCGGCCGTGGCGACTCGCGGCGTGACTGCGCGGCGCGTGGCGACCAGCGCGCCATTGCGGAACGAGCCGATCGTGACGTTCGAGTTCCCGATGTCGACCGCGAGCAGCACGCCGAGATCATACGCGGCGCTTCCCGGCCGGCTCACCGCCCACCATGGCCCCCGGCTGGCCGCTCCCGGGCTCGCCTCGCGAGCCGCCCCACGAGCGGCCCCACGACCCGCCCACGACCCGCCCGCGGCTCGCCCCCCGTGCGGCGGAAGGCCCCCCTCCTCCTATGTCCGTCGCAGGAATATGCCGGCGACGGGCATATGCAGGGGGCACGGTGGTTCGGCGATCGCGGGTTCGGGGTCCACTGGTTTCGGCCGCCGCGCCGCCGCGCCGCCGCGCCGCCGCGCCACACCGCCGCCGCGCCACCCCGCCACCGAGTCCCCATTGGGTCGATCCGATCGGCCGTGTCCGGGCCGCCGTCCGACCCTTCCGCCTGCCAACGAGCCGGCCGACAGTGATCGTGTCGGGCCGGGCGATGGTCGCTCGTCGCCCGGCCCGGCCCGGCGGAGTGGAGGCTCGACGATGGCCAGTCGACGTGGTGCCTGGGGTGGCAGGGCCCGCCCGCTGCGCGCGATCGCGCTCCTCGTCGCCCTGGCGCTGACCGGAGGCTTCGTGGCCGCGTGCGACTCGGACGCGGGATCGATCCCGACCCAGGAGGCCGTGGAGACGGACGCCTGGACGCCCGACACCCCCGAGCCCAGCCTCGAGCCGGAGCCGACCGCGATGGCGGTCGAGCTCGCGGACGCCCTCGAGGCGGGCTTCGTCGACCTGTCGGCGCAGGGGCGGAATCTCCAGCAGCTGGACATCGAGCTGGAGTCCAAGGTGGAGTTCTCGATCGAGGTCGAGATTCGCGCGGGCACCCGCTTCAGCACCAGCTCATCCGGGGTCCAGCCGATGATCGTGATCACCGACACGTACCTCGAGATCGAGCCGAAGGCCAAGGTCGAATGGTCGCTCGACGTCGCCTGCGGCGCGATGAACAAGGACGAGCCGACAGCGAAGAACGGATTCCGGCTGGCATCCAAGCCCGCGCCAGCCGACGTCCGGCGGCTGGTCGCCGTGGATGCCTTTCATGACGCCACATTCCGGGTCCAGCAGTTCGCGATCTGGACGATCACCGACAACCCGTCACGGTCGGGTTACGTTGGACTCGGGATCGGCGG
Source organism: Candidatus Limnocylindrales bacterium (assembly GCA_052038965.1). Taxonomy (GTDB): domain Bacteria; phylum Chloroflexota; class Limnocylindria; order Limnocylindrales; family CSP1-4; genus UBA5189. The sequence continues at coordinate 8,824 of JBQGDI010000078.1, forward strand.
CGTCGGCAGCGGCCCGACGAAGGCCGAGCTGCGCGAGATTCGGGCGCTCTTCAAGGCCGCCGGAATCGACGTCGCGAACTACCGCGCACTGAGCTGACCGTGCACTGAGCTGACCCGGGGCGAGCATCCGCGACGCTGCTGCAAGGCCCGCGCCGTGACTGCCATGCGTTCGAAATGCGGTCGACGCCCCTCGGCGCTGCGATACCATCGCGCCGTTCCGGCGCCCCGTCCGTTCCGCCGTCCTCGCCCCGCCCGCCCCCTCGAGTGCCCGAAGAGGAGGAGCCGATGCCGAGCCAGCCTCCGGCGAAGTTCTTCGTGAACCAGGGCGTCGTGACGAGCCGGGAGGACATGCTCAACCTGCTCCGGCCGCTCCTGAAGCAGACGGTCACCTACCGCTACCTGCGCGGGCGAGAGATCGTGGCCCACGGGACGGGCTGGGTCGAGCGGCTCGTCGTCGACCAGCCCGAGGTGTCGACCTACTTCACTCCGATCGCGATCACGCTCAACGTCGACTCCTTCGAGCACCTCGACTTCATGACCCGCCCGGACCAGCTGCTCGTCTACACGCTTGTCCAGGGCGACGAGTCGGTCATCGTCGAGTTCGCGCCGGGAGGCGACGGCGGCGAGTCGCCGTTCGAGCCGCGGCAGCTGTCCTTCGACACGTCGGGCTACGTCCAGATGGAGCTCCAGGGCCTCGACCCTGCCGCATCCGAGGAATAGCGCCCGCCGCGAGGAGGTCGTGACTCCGGACCTTCGGGCTCTCGCCCCCGGCCTCTCCCCGGCCTCGTCCTCCGGCCTCGTCCCGCGCTTCGGCTCGTCCCCGTGCCCAGCGGCGCTTGCCCCTCGCCTTCGGCCGCCCGGCCCCTTGCCTCTCGCGCTGTGCACGGCATGCTCATTACCGCCTCTTGGAGCCCGAGGGTCTCCCACGATCGAGCTCGGAGCCCTCGTGCCGCGTTCCTTCGCGCCAATTGAACGGGTATCGCGTCCTGTGGGCGGCCCGTACCTCGCCCGCGGAGGACGTTGAGGCTCGGAAGTGCCGGAAATGCGCACACCCTGCTCAACGCGGTGACCAAGGTCCGCTGCGGCCGGATCCGGCGGGCGGACGGACCCAGCGGGCAAGCGGGCGTACCCGGCGGGCGGACAGACCCGGAGGGCGGGTGGCTATCCCGCGCACCACCAAGCCCCCGAGCGCCTCGTCCTGGTTGCGAGCGTGGGGTCCGCGCAATGGCGTGATTCGCGCTCGAATCCGGTGGGCCGCGCCGGTACCATCCGGCGCATCGAAACGGCCCTGCCCAAGGGCCTCGGAGGGAGGCGCCGACGTGCCCACCCGGGCGCGCGGCGCCGCATCGGAGGAGGGTGGATCCGCGTGAGTGCTGCAGCTGAGGCATCCGGTCGCGGCGGGGGTGGGGCGATCGGCGACTACTTCAAGTTCGCGGAGCGAGGGACGAATCTCGCCACCGAGGCGAAGGCCGGCCTGACCACTTTCATGGTCATGGCCTACATCATCTTCGTGAACCCCAGCATCCTCAGCGCGGCCGGCGTGCCGGTCGCCGCCGCGGCCGCCGGCACGGCGCTCGTCGCGGGCGTCCTGACGATCCTCATGGGCCTCGTCGGGAACGTCCCGATCGCCCTGGCCGCGGGCCTCGGGATCAACGGCATCGTGGCCTTCTTCCTGGCCCAGCCGGTCGAGAACGGCGGCCTCGGGCTGACCTGGCAGGGCGCGATGGGCGTCATCGTGCTCGAGGGCCTGGCGGTCCTCGTGCTGGTCGTGATCGGCCTTCGCGAGGCGATCATGAACGCCGTGCCGATGTCGCTGAAGCGAGCGATCGGCGTCGGCATCGGCCTGTTCATCCTGGTCATCGGCTTCGTCGACGGTGGCCTCATCCGGCAGCCGGTCGGCGACGGGCCGGTGCCGGTCGAGTTCGTCTTCCCGAACAGCCCCGGCGCCTGGATGACGCTCCTCGGGCTGCTCATCACCGTGATCCTGTTCGTCCGCAAGGTCCCGGCGGCGCTGCTCCTGAGCATCGTCATCACCTCGGTCCTGGCGTTCATCTTCGGGATCACGAAGGCACCCGAGGGCGGCATCGTCGTGACGCCGGACTTCTCGACGATCGGCCAGTTCGACCTCGGCAACGTGTTCGCGACGGTTGGCCTCCTGACCGCCGTGCTGGTGATCTTCACGGTTATGCTCACCGACTTCTTCGACACGAGGGGGACGGCGACCGCGATCGGCGAGCAGGCCGGCTTGGTCGACGACGCCGGTCGGCTCCCCGGGATCGGTCGGATCCTGTTCGTCGACTCGGTCGCAGCCGCCGCCGGCGGCGCGGCCGGCGTCAGCTCCAACACCAGCTACATCGAGAGTGCGGCGGGCGTCGCCGAGGGTGGCCGGACGGGCTTCGCGTCGGTCGTGACCGGTGTCCTGTTCCTGATCGCGATCCTCGTGACGCCGCTGGCGCCGATGGTCCCGTTCGCGGCCACCGCGCCGGTCCTCATCGTGGTCGGCTTCCTGATGGCCAGCCTGATCATGGACATCGACTTCCGCGACGCCGAGGAGGGCCTGCCGGCCCTGTTCGGGATCATCCTCATGCCGCTGACGTTCTCGATCACGGTCGGCATCGGGGCCGCGTTCGTGGCCTACGTCGTGATCAAGATCGTGCGCGGCAAGATGCTCGAGGTGCACCCGCTGATGTGGGTCGCCGCGGTCGCCTTCGTCGTGTACTTCGCGCAGCGGCCGGTCCAGGAGCTGATCAACAGCCTGACCTAGCCGCCTCCCGCCGAAAACCCGCGGCCGGCGCCCCTCGGGCGCCGGGCGCCGGATATGGGGGCCGGTGGGGGCGGGAGCCCGCAAAACCCCGCGACCAGTGAT
>JBQGDI010000079.1:0-27459 GCA_052038965.1 Candidatus Limnocylindrales bacterium
GGTCCTCGGCGGCGACGGCGCGATGTACGACATCGGCTTCCAGGCCCTGTCGCGGATGGTCGCGTCGGGCTCCGACATCAAGGTCATGGTCCTCGACACGCAGGTCTACTCGAACACCGGCGGCCAGGCCTCGACCTCGACGTTCGGGGGCCAGGTCACGAAGCTCTCGGCCTTTGGCAAGGAGCTGCACGGCCGGCCGGAGCGGCGCAAGGAGCTGGCCCGGATCATCATGGCCCACGGCGACGTCTACGTCGCTCAGACCACGCCGGCCCACCTAAACCACTTCTACCGCTCGATCATCGAGGCCAACGAGTACCCGGGGCCAGCCGTCCTCGTCGTCTACACCGCGTGCATGCCGGAGCACGGCATCGGCGACGACGCGGCGACCCGCCAGGCCAAGTTCGCGGTCGATTCGCGGGCCTTCCCGCTGTTCACCTACGACCCCCGCAAGGGCGAGTCGTTCGCCGAGCGGCTGTCGCTCCAGGGCAACCCGGCGATCAAGGACGACTGGGCCAAGAACCCCGACGGCTCCGTCCTCGACTTCCTGGCCTTCGCCCGCTCGGAAGGCCGCTTCGCCGGCCACTTCGCGAAGGCCGAGCCGACGCCGGAGATCATCGGGACCCAGGCCGATCGGCTCGCCAACTGGCGCGGCCTGCAGGAGCTCGCCGGGATCCGCTGATCGGCGTCCGCCCATAGGCGGGCCGGACGCGGCCCCGCGGACCCTACTCGGTCGATCCGAAGTAGGGCGTCTGGCGGGCGCCCCCCGCGACGGTCAGCTCGACATGCAGGTGGTCGACGTGCGGGTCGGGACCGCCGTACGGCCGGACCGCCGTCGGCTGCTCTCCCAGCCAGACCCCACGGTCCCAGATGATGAGCTGGACGCCGATGGCGGTGGCGTGCTCGACGAGCCAGCTCGCGACCGGGTCGCCGCGGGCGTTGTCCGCTTCGCCGCCGACCGTGTCGATCGCCAGGTCCACCGCCAGCCCCGTGCCGTGCTGCGACAGCTCGTTCGGCCTCGCCGTGTTGGGTCGGCATTCGTAGCCATAGACGCGGGCGATCTGCGGAAACCGGCCGCGCAGCCGCTCGCCCAGCTCGACCGCCCCGGCGGTCAGCGCGCCGGCGCAGTGGGCACCGTCGTCCCACGGCGGCGCGCTCGAGTAGGGCACGGTGGTGGTCGCGACGGCTCCAGAGCCGCCGCGGAGAGCGACCAGCCTGGCCCCTGGCCCGGGCCGGTGCAGGCGCCGATCGCCATCGCGATGGCGACGGCCCACGGGCCGAGCCGCTGGGCGACCTTCATGGCCCTAGACGGCCCACTCGGCGAGGCTTCCGGTCACGCCCACTCGTCAGACCGTAGCGCATGCGGGTCCCAGAATCGGGCCCGCGGGGCGACAATGCCCAGATGCCACGGATGACGACGCGCGACGCGGCGGCCACCGCCGCGACCGGTGATGGTGATCGCGTTCTCTCCAACGACGACCGGCGGCTGATCGACGCGTACTGGCGGGCCGCGAACTACCTCAGCGTCGGCCAGATCTACCTCCTCGACAACCCGCTCCTCCGCGAGCCGCTGAAGGCGGAGCACGTCAAGCCGCGGCTGCTCGGCCACTGGGGGACGACCCCCGGCCTCAACCTCATCTACGCCCACATGAACCGGGCCATCCGCGCCCGCGACCTCGACGCGATCTACATCACCGGCCCTGGGCACGGGGGTCCGGGTCTCGTGGCGAACGCCTACCTCGAGGGGACCTGGAGTGAGGTCTACCCAAAGGTCACGCGCGACGAGGCGGGCCTCCAGACGCTGTTCCGCCAGTTCAGCTTCCCGGGCGGCATCCCGAGCCACGTCGCGGCCGAGGTGCCGGGCTCGATCCACGAGGGCGGCGAGCTCGGCTACGCGCTCGCCCACGCCTACGGTGCGGCGTTCGACAACCCCGACCTCGTCGTCTGCTGCGTCGTCGGCGACGGCGAGGCCGAGACCGGACCGCTCGCGACGAGCTGGCACTCGAACAAGTTCGTCGACCCGACCCGGGACGGCGCGGTCCTGCCGATCCTGCACCTCAACGGCTACAAGATCGCGAACCCGACGGTCCTGGCGCGGATCCCCGAGGACGAGCTGGTCAAGCTCCTGGAGGGGTACGGCCACCGGGTGCTGATGGTCGAGGGCGACGACCCGCCGATCGTCCACCAGGCGATGGCGGCCGCGCTCGATTCGGCCCTGGACGACATTCGCGAGATCCAGGCGGCGTCACGCGCTGCGAGGCAGCCGCGCGGGATCGACCGCCCCCGCTGGCCGATGATCGTGCTCCGGACGCCAAAGGGCTGGACGGGTCCGCGCGAGGTCGACGGCATCCAGGTCGAGGACACGCACCGCTCGCACCAGGTCCCGGTCTCCAACGCCCGCAAGGATGATGCGCACCGCCGCATCCTCGAGGACTGGCTGCGGAGCTACCGCCCGGACGAGCTGTTCGACGCTCGCGGTCGGCTCGTGAAGGAGCTGGCGGATCTCCCACCCCGCGGGAAGCGGCGAATGAGCGCCAACCCGCACGCCAACGGCGGCCTCCTGCTCCGCGATCTCGAGCTGCCGGACTTCCGGGACTACGCCGTCGCGGTCGACAAGCCGGGGGCGACCTTCGCCGAGGCGACCCGCGTCCTGGGCGGCTTCCTGCGCGACACGCTCCGTGCAAACCGGAAGACGTTCCGGCTGTTCGGCCCCGACGAGACCGAGTCGAACCGGCTGGGTGCCGTATTCGAGGCCACCGACAAGGCCTGGAGTGCCGAGATCCTGCCGATCGACGAGCACCTCGCCTCCGACGGGCGGGTCATGGAGGTCCTCTCGGAGCACCTCTGCCAGGGTTGGCTGGAGGGCTACCTGCTGACCGGTCGGCATGGCCTGTTCAACTGCTACGAGGCCTTCATCCACATCGTCGATTCGATGTTCAACCAGCACGCGAAGTGGCTGAAGGTCACCCGCGACCTCGACTGGCGACGGCCGGTCGCGTCGCTCAACTACCTCCTCTCGAGCCACGTCTGGCGTCAGGATCACAACGGCTTCAGCCACCAGGACCCGGGCTTCATCGACCACGTCATGAACAAGAAGGCCGAGGTCATCCGGGTCTACCTGCCGCCCGATGCGAACACCCTGCTGAGCGTGGCGGATCACTGCCTCCGCAGCCGCGACTACGTCAACGTCATCGTGGCCGGCAAGCAGCCGGCGCTGAACTGGCTGTCGATGGACGACGCGATCGTCCATGCAACCCGCGGCGCCGGCATCTGGAAGTTCGCCTCGAACGACGAGGGCGACGAGCCCGACGTCGTCATGGGCTGCGCCGGCGACATCCCGACGCTCGAGACCCTGGCCGCGGTCGCCCTCCTCCGCCGGCACCTGCCCGATCTCCGGGTCCGCGTCGTCAACGTCGTGGACCTGATGCGCCTCCAGACGGACACGGAGCACCCGCACGGCCTCACGAACGCCGAGTTCGATGCCCTGTTCACGACCGACCGGCCGATCATCTTCGCCTACCACGGCTACCCGTGGCTCATCCATCGCCTCACCTACCGCCGGACGAATCACGACAACCTCCACGTCCGGGGCTACAAGGAGGAGGGCACGACGACGACGCCGTTCGACATGGTCATGCTCAACGACCTCGATCGGTACCACCTCGTCATGGACGTCATCGACCGGGTGCCCGGGCTGGCGGACAGGGCCGGCCACGTGCGCCAGCTGATGGCCGATTCGCGCCTCCGGGCGCGCCAATGGACCCGCGAGCAGGGCGAGGACCTGCCCGAGGTCCGCGACTGGACCTGGCCCGGCTGATCGGTGCGGATCCTCGTCGTCAACGCCGGGTCGAGCAGCCTGAAGTTGCGCGTCCTCGACGCCGAGGACCGGCTGCTCCAGTCGCTCGACCTGCCGGCCGTGGAGCCCGAAGCGCCGGGGTCGGCGAGTGACGGCGCTGCGCACGATGAGCTGGCCCGGACGATCCGCGACCTGGGCGAGGTGGATGCGGTCGGCCATCGCGTCGTCCACGGCGGGATCGAATTCAGCGCCGCCGTCACGGTCGACGCCGCGATCCTGGCGCGGCTGTGGGCGCTGACCGACCTCGCGCCGCTCCACCAGCCCCGCTCGCTCACGGCCCTGGAGGCCGTCCGCGCGGTCCTGCCGAGCGTCCCGCAGGTCGCCTGCTTCGATACCGCGTTCCATGCCGGCCTGGACGCCGCGGCCGCGACCTATGCCCTGCCGCCGGACTGGCGGGATCGCTGGCCCCTCCGGCGGTTCGGATTTCACGGCCTGTCCCACGCCTACGTCGCGCGCCACGCGGCCGAGCTCCTCGAGCGGCCGCTCGATGGCCTGCGGATCGTGACCTGCCACCTCGGGGCCGGCGCGTCGCTGGCGGCCGTCCGTGACGGGCGATCGGTCGACACGACGATGGGCTTCACGCCACTCGAGGGCCTCGTCATGGCGACCCGCTCCGGCAACGTCGATCCGGGCCTGGTGCTGTGGCTCCAACAGCAGGGCGGCCTCGATGTCGAGGAGATCGCCGACGGGCTCGAGCACCAGTCCGGCCTCGTGGGTCTCGCCGGGACCGACGACATGCGCGCGGTCATCGACGCCGCGGGTCGGGACGAGCCGCGCGCGAGCCTCGGGCTGGCGGTGTACCTCCACCGCCTCCGGGCCGGGATCGCGTCGATGGCGGCCGCGATCGGGGGACTCGATGGCCTCGTCTTCACCGGCCGGAGCGGCGAGCGGGCCCCCGTGGTCCGCGCCGGAGCGGTCGCCGGCCTCCCGTTTCTCGGGCTGCAGGTCGACGAGGAGCGGAACGCCTCGCTGTCCGGCGATGGCGAGATCGGCTCGGCCGGGGCCACCGCCCGCATCCTCGTGATCGAGAGCCGCGAGGACCTCGAGATCGCCCGCCAGGTTCGTGGCCTCGTCGGCCGCCGGTGACCATCGGCCACCGCGCGGTGGCCCGAACGGCTGGCCGGATGGCCGGCGACGCGGTGCTGGCCGGCCGTAGCCTGGCCCCGTGGAGTGGTTGGGGCAGTACTGGCCCGCGATCCTGCTGGTCGCCGTGCTCGGGCTCGCGGCCGGGGCCCGGCTGGTGATCGGGTACCGCCAGCGCGGCCGGGGCCGGCCCCGTCATACCGGTGAGCGGACCGTCCGAGTCGTCGGGGTCGGGGGTGCGGGCGGCAACGCCGTCGACGACCTGATCGATGCCCGGGTGCCGGGGGTCGCCTATGTCGCCATCAATACCGACGGCCAAGTCCTCGAGGACTCGATGGCCCGGCGCCGAATCCGGATCGGCGATGCCGTGACCCGAGGGCTCGGGACGGGCGGGGATCCGGAGCTGGGCCGAGCGGCGGCCGAGGAGGATGCCGAGGCGATCCGCCTGGCGCTCGAGGGCGCCGATCTCGTGTTCATCGCGGCCGGCCTCGGCGGAGGCACCGGGTCGGGCGCCGGACCGGTCATCGCCGCCGCCGCCAAGGAGGCCGGTGCGCTGACGGTCGGGGTCGTGACACTGCCGTTCGCGTTCGAGGGCCCCCAGCGCCGGAGCATCGCGGAGGCCTCCGCGGCGGAGATGCAGGCGAACGTCGACACCCTGCTCGTGATCGAGAACGAGCGGGCGAACGATCTGGTCACGGACGAGACGTCGCTGCGCGACGCCTTCCGGACGGTGAACCAGGTGCTGTCCCAGGCAGTCCGCGGGGTGACCGACATCATGACCGTGCCGGGCCTCGTGAACGTCGACTTCGCGGACGTCCGATCGATCATGCGGGACGGCGGGATGGGCCTCGCCGGCATCGGCAAGGCGGCGGGTGAGGACCGGGCCACGGCGGCCGCGGAGGCAGCCATCGCCAGCCCCCTCCTGAGCCGGGACATCCATGGCGCGCAGCGGATCCTGCTGAACGTCGCGGCCGCCTCGCGCCTGACGCTCCACGAGGTCGTCCAGGTCGCCGACACCGTCCGGCGGGCCGCAGGTTCGAACGCCAAGGTCGTGTTCGGGGCGACGTTCGACGACCGGATGAAGGACGAGATGCGGGTCACGGTCATCGCGACCGGCTTCGACGACGAGGCGGGCGCGGCTCCGGCCACCGCGTCGGCCGTGCCTGGCCGCCCCCGTCGCCCCGAGCGGCGTGCGGACGGCGAGCGCCAGGCGGGATCCCCGTCGCCGGCGCAACCATCGCCATCGCCGGACACGTCGGACATGCCCGAGGAGCCGGCCGCGTCGACATAGAACGTGCCGAGACCACGACCGAGAGCGTCGCGGCGCGGGATCGCTCAGACGGGCTGGGGCACCCCCGCGGCCCGGAAACCGGCCTCGAAGGCGGCGAGGTCCGCGGCCAGGATCTGCGGACGCTTGGCCGAGACGATCGCGGTGATTGCCGCGCGGGCGGCCTCACGCGAGACGAGCGGCCGCCGGGCGAGGAGCGCGCCGAGGGCCACGACGCTCACCAGCCGGTCGTCGCCGGCCTCGCGAGCGAGGGCCGTGCACGGCAGCTCGACGACCTCGATGTCGTCGCGGCGGACCTCGGCCTCGATCAAGCTGCGGTTGACGACGAGCAGGCCGCCAGGCGCGACGATCGGCTCGAACTTCGCGAGCGACGGCGGATTGAGCGACACGACCGCGTCGGCCAGGTCGACGACCGGTGACCCGATCGGCTCCTCGGCCACGATGACCGTGCAGGACGCCGTGCCACCGCGCATCTCGGGACCGTAGGACGGGATCCACAGGACCTCGCGGCCCTCGATCGTGGCGGCGCGTGCGAGGACGGTCCCGGCGAACAGGATGCCCTGGCCACCGAAGCCGGCGAAGATCGTCGAGCGCTCGGTCACGGCCGGACCTTCTCTTCCGTCGGCCGCTGGATCCGGGCGGCCAGCCCGGGGTCCATGCCGGGCGCGACGCCTTTCGTGCGGTCGAGGATGACGCCCAGCGGGTAGGTCTCGGTGACCTCGGCGAGGTGGGCCATCGACTCGGGCGCCGACATGCCCCAGCCGACCGGGCAGTTCGAAAGGACCTCGACGAGGTTGAAGCGACCGCCACCGCGCTGGATCTCGAAGGCCCGTTTGAGCATCGCCTTGAACCGCCCGACCGCCTGCGGGTCGGCAACGGAGCCGCGAGCGACGTAGTCGACACCCGGCAGCAGGGCCAGCATCTCGCTGATCGGGATCGGGTAGCCGGCGAGGACCGGGTCGCGGCCCAGCGGCGTCGAGGTCGTCTTCTGGCCGAGGAGGGTCGTCGGGGCCATCTGGCCACCGGTCATGCCGTAGATGCCGTTGTTGACGAAGACCGTCGTGAGCCGCTCGCCGCGGTCCGCGGCATGGACGATCTCGGCCGTTCCGATCGCGGCCAGGTCGCCGTCGCCCTGGTACACCAGGACGAATGCGTCCGGGTTCGTCCGTCGAACGCCGGTCGCGACGGCCGGCGCGCGGCCGTGAGGAGATTCGACCCAGTCGACGGCGATGTAGTCGTAGGCGAAGACCGAGCAGCCGACGGGCGCGACGGCGATCGTCCGCTCGGCCAGTGCCAGCTCGTCGAGGAGCTCGGCGATGACGCGGTGGACGATCCCGTGTCCGCAGCCGGGGCAGTAATGGGTGCTCTTGTCGACGAGCGCGGCGGGGCGCTGGTAGAGGATTCGCGGCGTGGCGGGGGCCGGGACGTCGACGCTCATCGCCATACCTCCGCGAGGCCTGGGAGCGCCTCCTCGGCGACCGCCTCGTCGAGCTCGTCGTGGTGGTCCTCGGCGAGCGCGGTGGTGGTCGGAGCCCGCGTCGGATCGCCAGCCGCCCGGACCCGCCGCGGCGTCGGATGCTCGCGACGGGGCTCGGTGATCGCCCACAGCCGGCGCAGCTCGCTCACGACGTCGCCGGGGGAGGGGACCATCCCGCCGGTGCGCCCGTGGAACGCCACCGGGGCGAGCCCCTCGACCGCGAGGCGGACGTCCTCGATCATCTGGCCGGCCGACAGCTCGACGACCAGGAAGCCGCGGGCTCGCCGGGCGAGGGCCCGGAGCGCAACGGTCGGGTAGGGCCACAGGGTGATCGGCCGGAAGAGGCCGGCGCGCAGCCCGCCGGCGCGCGCCCGGGCGATGGCGGTCCGGGCGACCCGGGCGGCCGTGCCGTAGGCGACGATGACGATCTCGGCGTCCTCCAGCGATTCGCCGGCCCAGCGGACCTCGCGTTCCTCGATCGCCTGGTACTTGGCCTGCAGGTCGACGTTGTGTCGCTCGAGATCCTCGGGCCGCAGGTTGAGCGACTTCACGACCCGCGGCGCACGGCCGGCGGCACCGTCGGCCTGCCAGGTCGAGGGCAGGCGCGGCGGCTCGCGGAAGGCCGGCACGACCGGCTCCATCGCCTGGCCCAGCACGCCGTCGGCGAGCATCGCCACCGGCGTCCGGTACCGCTCGGCGAGCTCGAACGCATCGGCGACGAGCGCGATCGCCTCGGCGATCGAGGCAGGCGCGAGGACCGGCACGCGGTAGTCGCCGTGGCCGTGGCCCTTGACCATCTGGAAGTAGTCGCTCTGCGAGGGGCCGATCGAGCCGAGGCCCGGGCCGCCGCGCATGACGTTGACGAGGACGACGGGGACCTCGGAGCCGGCCATGTAGCTCATCGCCTCGGCCATGAGCGAGATCCCGGGCGAGGACGAGCTGACGAGGCCGCGCTTCCCGGTCGCCGCGGCGCCGAGGGCCATGTTGATCGCGCCGAGCTCGCTCTCCGCCTGGACGAACGCCCGTCCCAGCTCGGGCATCCGCTTGGCCATCCACTCCAGGAGCTCGGCCTGGGGGGTGATCGGGTAGCCGAAATAGGCGTCGCAGCCGGCCTGCACGGCGGCCTCCGCGATGGCCTCGTTGCCCTTCCAGAGGACGCGCTCGGTCGTCGCGGCGGGAGCCGCGGCGGTGAGGGTGGCGGTCATGACCGGGCCTCCTTCCGCGGCGCGAAGACGGTGAACACGGCGTCGGGGCAGACCCGGGCGCACAGGACGCAGCTCGTGCAGCCCGCCGGGTCGATGAGCCTCACCGGGTGGTAGCCGAGGACGTTGACGACCGACTGGTCGAGCTCGAGGACGTGGTGCGGACAGGCCGTGACGCACAGCTCGCAGCCCTTGCAGCGCTCGATGGCGATCGCCAGCGGCGAGAACGCCGAGGGGGATCCGGAGGTGCCTTCGAGGGTCATGACCGGGGGCGCTGGATCGGCGAGTCGAACGGTCAAGCGGCGGACCTCCGACGACAGCGTGCACTGGGCTGTCCGACCGCGGGAGGGCCGGATGGCGCGACGGAGGGGGCGGTCCGGCCTGCGCGACCCGGGCCGAGCGACGCTGGTTCGCGCACGCCCCGTGTCGGCGCCCCGGCCGCCGCCGTCATCCGCCGGCGCCGACCACCTGCTCGCGAGTCAGGCCCAGGGCCACCCGGGCGCGTGCCTCGTCGTCGACCGTGATGGCGATCTCCATGAACCCGGGTCGCTGGCCCACGCTCATCGTGCCGGTGATGTTCACGCCCGCGGCGGCGAGCCGCTCCGCGACGTCGGCCAGGCCGCCCGGCCGGTCGGGCACGTCGACGACGATGGGCTCGCCTTCGATGTACGAGTGGCCCAGGCCGTGGAGGACCTGGCGCATGCCCTCCGCGTCGTTCGGGATGATGAAGGCGCAGGCCAGCGTGCCCGTCCCGAAGCAGGACACGTTCCGGATGTTGATCCCGCGGGCCGCGAGGGCGCGCGTGAGGTGCGCGAGCTCGCCGACGCGGTTCTCGAGCTGGACGACGAACTGCCGAGCCATCGCACCCTCCCGCGAGGCCTGTCGGGGCGCGGACAGGTCCACTCGTTCGTTCGCCCCAGCATTCGAGGCCACCGGGCCGTTGACCAGTGTCGGAGGGCCCGTTTTGCGGACGCCGGTCGTCCGGGCGGCGAGCGAGGCGACGGGCCGTTCGCGGCTGGCTTCCGGGGCCGGATGGACCCGGCCGCCGTGACCCGCGGCACTCCCGCGGCGCGGCGCTTCCATCGAGGCTGAAGGCGTGAACGTCCATCCCGATGCACGCGCGCCCGTCGACCCGGGCCAACCGGGCGGCTGACGATGTGCATCGAGTTCCCGAGCCGCGTCGTTTCGGTCGACGACCTGGGCGCCGTGGTCGACCGGGAGGGCACGATCCGGCGAGCGTCCACGCTGCTGCTGCCCGACGTCCAGCCGGGGGAGTGGGTCTTCGTCGCCGCCGGGACGATCATCGCTCGTCTCGAAGCGGTCGAGGCCGAGGACATCCGCCGGACGCTCCTGGCCGCCTCGGAACGCACGCCGCGACCCGCCATCGCCAGCCTCGCGACCACGCCACCCAACGGAGGCCCGTCATGACCAGCCCGCGCCGCCGCGCCGCCAGCCCGAGCGTCCCCCAGACCGCCCGCTGGGGGATCGGCCTGGCGATCGTGACGGCGCTGATCAGCGGCGTGTCGATCTACGTCAACGGCCTCGCCGTCCGGCAGGTCCCCGACCCGGCGGTCTTCACGACCCTCAAGAACCTCGTCGCCGCGATCGTGCTCGTCGGGCTCGCCGTGGCAACCGTCCGGCCCGGAGCGTTCCGCGAGATCCGGCCGCAGTCCTGGCGCTGGATGGCCGTCATCGGGATCGTGGGCGGGAGCCTGCCGTTCCTGCTGTTCTTCGGCGGCCTCGCGATTGCGAGTGCGCCGTCGGCGGCGTTCATCCACAAGACGCTCTTCGTGTGGGTCGCGCTGCTGGCCGTCCCGCTCCTCGGTGAGCGCCTCGGCTGGCTCCAGGTCGGTGCCCTGGCGGGGCTCCTCGCGGGCCAGATCCTGCTGCTCTCGCCGGCGGGCATGGCATGGGGCCTCGGCGAGACGATGATCGCCGCGGCGACCCTCCTCTGGGCGATCGAGACGATCATCGCCCGCCGCGTCCTCCGGGACGTGCCGGCGCCGGTCGTCGGTGCCGCCCGCCTGGGGTTCGGTCTCGCGGTGCTGGTCGGCTACCTCGGCCTCGTCGGCAAGCTCTCGATCGTCGCGACCCTCACGGCCGAGCAGTGGGGCTGGACGCTCGTGACGGGCGGGCTGCTGTCCGGGTACGTCGGGACGTGGTATGCCGCGCTGAAGCGTGCCCCCGCCAGCGTCGTCACGGCGATCCTGGTGCTGGGCGCACCGGTCACGGCGATGATCCAGGCCCTGGCCGGCGGGCCGGCGCCGGCGGTGCCCGCGGTCCTCGGTCACGCGCTCTTGCTGGTCGGCGCCGCGACCTTCGTGACGTGGACGATCCGTCGCTCGGCAATGGCCCGTACGACGAGCGTCTGATGCGTCGCTGGGCGTCCCGGCCCGCCGCTCCCCGCCGCGCGATCGTGCCGCGATGACCGCGATCGGCATCACCGCGCTGGCGACCGCGGCCGCGGCCCCGCCGATCGATCCGGTCGTCGAGGTCGACTGGCGGCGACCGATTGCGCCCGCGTCGGGCCCGATCCGGTTCGCCCGCTACGCGTTTGGGCCGAACCGGCTCGGCTACTGCGGCCCGGACGAGGCCGGTGAGCTGTTCGCGCAGGCCACCACGGGCCGCGAGGAGCCACGGCTGCGGGCGCTGGCGGCGCAGTTCGAGGGGGCCTACCCGTACCTCGAGCTGATCGCCGTGGCGTCCGGGATCGCCGATCCGCTCGACGCCCGTGTCGTCGAGGCCTACTGGCTCGGCAGCCCGCTCCTCGGGCGCGTCCGACCGCGGGATCTCGGCCCGTCCCTCGAGCGACGCTTCCGGCCACGCCTCGCGGCCGGGGCCTGGCGCTGGCTGGCGACGAAGCCGGAGGCCGGTGCCGTGCCGGTCCACGCGTTCCACGTCCTCGACGTCTTCCCGCGGATCGGGCTCCTGCGCTCGGGCGAGAACGACCGGGTGCTCGAGGTCATGGACTCGTGCCGGATCCGGTGGGGCCGGGTCCTCGAGCGGGATGGCGACTGGCTCGTCGTGTCAGCGGTCCCGCTGGCGCTCGACGGCGGCACGCTTCGCCTGGCGGCGCCGCGCCCGGAGCGGATCCGGGGCTGGAAGGATGGCGCGGGGTTCGTCGAGGACGCCGCGCCGGGCGACGTCGTCTCGATCCACTGGGACTGGGCCTGCGAGCGCCTCGACGAGGAGCGTCTCGGCTGGCTCCGTGGCTCGACGCTCCGGGAGCTCGAGCTCGCGAACCAGACCCTCTAGCGAGGCCGCCGCCTAGCGGATCTCGACCGTCGCCTTCATGCCCGCCTGGTAGTGGCCGGGGACGTGGCAGCCGGCGAGCATCCCGGCGGTCGCCGTGAAGGTCTTCGTGAACTCCTTCGTCTCACCCGGCTTCACGCCGATGCCGTCGGGATGATCGTGTGGCATGCCGCCCTCGTCGCGCATCTCCTGGTCGTGCTCGTCCTGGGCCGCCTGGTCGCCGAAGTAGATCTCGTGGTCGATCGCGCCGCGGTTCGTCACCACGAACGTGACGGGCACGCCGGCCGGCACGATGAGCGGGTTCGGCGCGATCGTGAAGTTGTCGGACAGCGTGACCTCGATGCGGGTCGCGCCCGTCGCGCCCGGCGCGGCCGACGGCGTGCTGCCGGAGCAGGCGGCCGTGGCGGCGGCCAGGAAGACGGCCAGGGCGGCGGTGGCGGCGAGCGAGCGGCGCGGCGAGATACGGACCTTCACGCGGGACCTCCATGGGGGATGACGGCCGCGATTCTCGCCCAGTTCGCCGGGGCGCGCACACGGGTCATGACATTCGGCCCGGGTGGGGCGGTGGAGTGGACCGCCGGAAGGGGCCGCGTGGCACTCATGCGCAGATGCGCATATATCCATTCTGGGGCCATGGACGAGATCACCAGGCTCCAGGCCGAGGTCCTCAAGGTCCTCGCCAGCCCCCGTCGGCTCGAGATCCTCCACCGCCTCGCCGAGGGTCCGATGGAAGTCGGTCGGCTCGCCGAAGCGCTCGGCGCGAGCCAGCCGAACGTCTCCCAGCACCTCGCCGTGATGCGGGCCGCCGGCATCGTCGAGGCCGATCGCGACGGGCGTGAGATGCGCTACCGCCTCGCCGACCCGGACGTGATCGTGGCCTGCGCCGTCATGCGCGGCGTCCTCGAGCGACGGCTGGCGCGCCTCGCCCGCCTCGCCGATAACGCGCGCATGCCCGACCTCCTCGTACCCGTCAGCTGAACCGATCCGAAGGAGTCCTCGCATGGACGAGCCGCTCAACCTGGTCCTCTTCTCCGGCACCGATGACAAGCTGCAGGCCGCCGCGGTCCTCGCCGCCGGCGCCGCGGCCCTCGGCAAGCCGGTCAATGTGTTCCTCCAGTACTGGGCCCTCGACGCGTTCCGGCGTGACCGGATCGAGCGGGACCACGGCCTTGCGCCCGAGGCCGGGATCGAGGGCCGCACGCACGTGGACGACCTCCGCAGGGCCGGCCAGGTCAGCTGGTCCGAGACCCTCCGCCAGGCGAAGGACCTGGGCTCGGTCGACATCCAGGCCTGCTCGCTGTCGATGGACCTGCTCGGCATCGAAGAAACCGACCTCGACCCGCTCGTCGACGGAGTGGAGGGCGTGACCGCCTTCTACCTCAACGCCGGCGAGGGCCAGGTCGTCTTCATCTGATCGCAATGCATCCCGAAGGGAGCCACGCCATGACCGTCCTCGACATCGCGGCCCGGGTCGACGCCCGCGGGCTGTCGTGCCCGATGCCGATCGTCAAGACCGCCCAGGCGACGAAGCCGCTCGCCTCCGGCGCGCTCGTCGAGGTTCTCGCGACCGACCCCGGCTCGCAGAAGGACTTCGTCGCGTGGTGCCGCCAGACCGGCAACGAGCTCGTCGAGCAGTCGGTCGACGGCGCCGTCTAACGCATCGTCATCCGCCCGAAGTGAGGCCCGCCCTGACCGTCATCGCCGATCCCACCACGCCCACTCGGGCGCCGGCCGGCTTCGACCCCCTGGTCGCGGCCATCGTCGACGCCGAGGGCATCTCGGAGGACGTTCCCGCCGTGTTCAAGGAGGCCTTCCCGCAACCGGCCCCCGTCGAGGGCGAGCCGGCCAAGCCCCGCGAGCTCCTGATCATCTGCTACAGCGGCGATCTCGAGAAGACCTGGGCCTCGCTGATCCTGGCCTCGACGGCCGCCGCCAGCGGCATGCCGACGAAGATGTTCCTGACCTTCTGGGGCCTCCAGACGTTCGTCAAGGACGAGAAGCGGGTCACCGGCCGCAACTGGATGCAGAAGATGATGGCCATCATGCAGCGACCGGGCATCAGCCACCGGAAGCTCTCGAAGATGAACTTCCTCGGCATGGGCCCCTGGATGATGGGCGTCCTGGCGAAGCAGAACGGCGTCGCCAAGCCCAAGGAGCTGCTCGAGGCCGCCCAGGCCCTCGGTGTCGAGCTCATGCCCTGCCAGATGACGATGGACATGTACGGCCTCAAACGCGAGGACATGATCGACGGCCTCGGCGAGCCCGTCGGTGCCGCGACCGTCATCGAGCTGCTTTCGAACGGCGCCGCGCCGCTCTTCATCTGACCCGACCAGCGGCCCGCCCGTTCGCGGGCGGGCCGAGCAACCCACGAAGGGAGCACCTCCGATGACCACCGCGACCGAATCACGTCCCGCCATCAATCGCACGATCGACGCCCGCGGCAGCTTCTGCCCCGGACCGCTCATGGAGCTCATCCGGGCGATTCGCGAATCCCAGGTCGGCGACGTCATCGCCGTCCGCTCGTCCGACAAGGGCTCGAAGGTCGACATCCCGAAGTGGATCGAGAAGGCCGGCCACCGGCTCATCTCGGTCGAGACCCTCGATGGCTTCGACGAGATCGTCGTCGAGAAGGCCCGGTAGCCTGATGAAGCGGATCGTCATCCTCGGCGGCGGCGTCGGGGGGACCCTGACCGCCAACCTGCTGGTGAAGCGCCTCCGATCGCGGCTCGACCGGCACGAGGTCGAGATCACGCTCGTCGACGCCGAGGGCGCCCACGTCTACCAGCCCGGCTTCATGTACATCGCGATGGGCGGCGAGCGCGAGGACAAGCTGGTCCGCCGGGAGCGATCGCTCCTGGACTCGCGGATCCGCCTCGTCGTCGACACCGCGGTCCGCGTCGACGAGGTCGCCCGGAGCGTGGTCCTCGCCAGCGGTGCGGCAGTGCCGTACGACGAGCTCGTGCTGGCCACCGGCGCCCGGATCCTGCCCGAGGCGATCGAGCACTTCGAGACCGAGGCTCACCACTTCTACACCGCCGAGGCGGCCCGGAAGCTTCGCCGGGCCCTCGACGCGTTCACCGGTGGCAAGGTCGTCATCGGCATCGCGTCGATGCCCTACAAGTGCCCACCGGCGCCGCTCGAGGTGGCCTTCCTGATCGAATCGGAGCTTCGCGAGCGCAAGCTCCGCGACGCGAGCGAGGTCCACTTCTGCTCGCCGATCGGGCGGGCCTTCACCATCGAATCGGTGTCCGACATGGCGACCCCGATCCTCGAGGAGAAGGGCATCGAGCTCCACACGTTCTTCAACGTCGAGACGATCGACGCCGAGCGCAAGGTCGTCCAGAGCCTGGAGGGCGAGGAGCTGGCGTACGACCTGCTGGTCCTCGTCCCGCCGCATCGCGGCCAGCAGTTCCTGATCGACTCGGGGCTCGCCCCGGCGCCGGGCGGCTGGCTGCCGACCGACCGGAACACCCTCCTCGTCGGTGGCCGGACGAACGTCTGGGCGCTCGGCGACGCCACCGACCTGCCGCTCTCGAAGGCCGGCTCGACGGCCCATTTCGAGGCGCCGGTCGTCGCCGAGGGCATCGTCGCGGCGATCGAGGGCCGCGCCCCGAAGGGCAAGCACGCGGCCTACGAGGGGCGCGTGATGTGCTTCTTCGAAGTCGGCGACGGGAAGGGCACGCTCCTCCGCTTCGACTACGACCATCCGCCCAAGCCGCCCAAGCCGAACGTGCTCTGGCACCTCGGCAAGATCGTCTTCAACAAGGCCTACTTCCACACCGTCCCAAAGGGCCGCGTCTGACCGGCCGACGCGGCGGGCCGGCGCCCAGACGCCGGCCCGGGACGACGGCGTCCCGCCACTACGACGCCCCGGGTCCTCCCTTCCCCGGGGCGTCGTGGATTCGCCGACGCCAGCGCGGCGCAGCAATGGATCGACTGGCTATGATCCGCGGGATGGCGGACTGGCCGAACAGGCGACCGTGGGCGGGCCGGCGATGACGTCGGACCTCGTGGCCGACCTTCGTCGCGGGTCCCTCCGGGTCATCGCCCCGGACGACCCCGGCTACGAGCTGGCGCGGCGAGTCTGGAATGGCATGATCGACCGCCGACCGGCGGCCGTGGCCAAGGCCGGAAGCGTGGCCGACGTTCGCACCGCCATCGCCTCTGCCCGGCGCCACGCCGTGCCTCTCGCGGTCCGCGCCGGCGGACACAACGTCGCCGGCAACGGCACGGTCGACGACGGCCTCGTCCTGGACCTGGGCGACTGGCGCGACGTCGTCGTCGACGCCGACCGCCAGGTCGTCCGCGTTTCGCCCGGGGCCACGCTCGCCGACCTGGACCGCGCGACGGAGCCCCACGGCCTCGTCGTCCCGATCGGCGTCGTGTCCGGCACGGGCGTGGCGGGCCTGACCCTCGGAGGCGGGGTCGGCTGGCTGACGCGAGCGTACGGGCTGACGATCGACAACCTCCTCGCCGCCGAGGTTGTGACCGCCGCGGGCGACGTCGTTCGCGCCACGGCCGCCGACCAGGAGGGGCTGTTCTGGGGGCTCCGAGGTGGCGGCGGCAACTTCGGGGTCGTGACCGCGTTCGAGTTTCGCGCCTACCCCTGGCCGCGCGACTTCTTCGCGGGCAACCTCATCTATCGCTCCGGCAGGTGGGCCGATGCGCTGCGCGCCTGGCGGGCGTGGGGTGCGGACCTGCCCGACGCGTTCACGACGATCGGTACCTTCGTCGTGCCGCCGTCGTCGTGGGAGCTGGGCAACGAGACGATCCTGCTCCTTGGTGGGACCTGGTCGGGGCCCGAGCCACGCGACGGTCGGCGCCTCCTCGATGAGCTCGCCGCCACCGTCGCTCCGGACGAGACCGCCCTCGATCCCGGGACGTGGATGGCCTGGCAGTCGGGCGCCGACGAGCTGTTCCCGACCGGCGTCCGGGCGTACTGGAAGAACGCCTCGTTCGACCAGCTCGCCGACCCCCTCCTCGACGAGGTCGTTCGCCACGCGACCAGCCTGACGTGGCCTCGAACGGGGATCGACCTGCACCTCATGGGCGGGGCGGTGTCGCGGGTTCCGGACGATGCCACCGCCTTCCCCAATCGGGCGCCGCGGTACCTGCTGAACATCTACGGCACCTGGGACGAGCCGGAGCGGGATGTCGACCGGGTGGCGTGGGTCCGTGCCTTCCACGATGCCGTCGAGCCGTATGCCGCCGCGGGCCGGTACGTCAACTTCCTCGGTCACGAGGGCCCCGGTGGGGACGCGCGGACCGCAGCGCTCCAGGTCTACGGGCCGCGCAAGCTCGCGCGCCTGGTCGACCTCAAGCGCCGCTACGACCCCGAGAACGTCTTCCGGCTCAACCACAACATCGACCCCGGCTGGTCGCTCGAGGGGCTGGACGGGTCGTGACCGGGCGGGTCTTCCGGCGGTCGGCCGATCCCGGCTTGCCGGTCGCGGTCCGGGCCAGCGGCTCGGCCATCTGGGACGCGGACGGGCGGACGTACCTCGACGCCGCAGGTGGCGCGGTCGTCATCGGGATCGGGCACGGGCGCGCTTCGGTGGCCCGCGTCATGGCCGAGCAGGCGGAGCGCCTCGCCTACGCCCACGGCACGGCCTTCACCTCGGAGGCGCTCGAGCGGTACGCGGAAGCGCTTGGCCCACGGCTGCCGATGCGGGACCCGGCGATCTATCCGGTGGCCGGTGGGTCGGAAGCGATGGAGACGGCCCTCAAGCTGGCCCGCGCCTACCACCTCGCCCGCGGCGAGTCGAAGCGCTGGATCGTGGTCGCCCGGTGGGGCAGCTACCACGGGAACAGCCTCGGCGCGCTCGACCTTTCGGGGCGCAAGCCCCTCCGCCGTCCCTACGAGGCCTGGCTGGGGCGATTTCGCCATGTCTCCGCGGCCTACCCGTACCGCGCCGGCGATCCCGGCTCGGACGCCCTGGGCGATGCCTCCGAGCTCGCTGCCGAGCTGGAGCGGGTCATCGAGGCTGCCGGACCCGGGACGGTGGCCGCGTTCGTCGGCGAGCCGATCGTCGGTGCCGCGCTCGGCGCCGTCGAGCCGCCGGCGGGCTACTGGCGGGCGATCGCCGAGGTCTGCCGCCGCCACGGCGTGCTGCTCGTCGCGGACGAGGTGATGACCGGCTTCGGGCGGACGGGGACGTGGTTCGGGATGGACCACTGGGGCGTCCGGCCCGACATCCTCGTCGCCGCCAAGGGCGCGACGTCCGGCTACTGGCCGTTCGGCCTCGTCGCCGCGAGCGGCGCCGTCCACGATACGACGCTGGCCGGTGGCGGCTTCGTCCACGGGTTCACGTTCTCGCACCACGTGGTCGGCGCGGCGGTCGCCGGCGAGGTGCTCCGGATCCTCGAGGCCGAGGCCCTCGTGACCGCGGCCGAGGTCAAGGGCGAGCAGCTCCGCGCCGGGCTCCGCGAACGGCTCGGCGACCATCCGCACGTCGGCGAGATCCGCGGCCGGGGCCTGCTCGTCGGCGTCGAGCTCGTGGCGGACCGCGAGACGCGGCGGCCGTTCCCACGCGGTGACCGGGTGACGGAGGCGGTCCTCCGGGAGGCGAAGCACCGGGGCGTGCTGCTGTACTCGGGAACCGGGATGGCGGACGGCACGGACGGCGACGCGATCGTACTTGGGCCACCGTTCGTCATCGAGCCGGCGGAGATCGAGCGGGTCGTCGACGTCCTCACCGAGGCGGTTGACGCGGCCACGGGCGCGGCCACCGGCACGGCCACGGGCGCGGTCACCGGCGCGGCCGCAGCCGGCTGAGGCGCTGCCGGTTGGGGCGGCGGGGCCCGTCGTCGGCCACGCTGTCGGCCACGCTGTGTGCCGTGCCGCCCTAGAGGCGGCCGCTGCTCACCACATGATCATTCCTGGCCCTTGGCCGCGACACGGTCGCCTCGCAGCGCCGCGAACCCCTGCCTGACCCGCACGCGACGGCCCCGCGACGCTCAGCGGCCGCGGGCGTGCGCGTGCCGTGCCGCCCTTGGCCATGCCCAGCCGCCGGAATGCTCACACCGTGAACAGCCGCGAGGTCAAGCCTGGCGCCACGGCCGGCCCGATTCGCTTCGGACGCCCAGGTCCCGGCGCGGGAGCTAGCGTCGGCCGCGGGTCACCATCACCAGGCCCAGCGCCACCAGCAGCACCGGCAGGATCAGCCCGGCCAGGTCGGGCAGGGCCAGCTGCGAGCCGCCGAGCGCGACGAGGATGACGCCGAGGAGCATCTGCCAGCCGAGGCCGCCGTTGCCGGCGAAGCGGACGACCGCGATGAACACCAGCGCGGCCCCGAAGGCGAGCGTGCCCAGACCCGGACCGGCGATCACGCCGAGGCCCTCCAGCAGGCCGGGCACGGCCGCCGCAGTCAGGAACGCCCCGGCGTACAGCGCGAAGGTGCCGCGGTTCACGAGCCACAGCACCAGGAACGCCAGCCCGGCCGCCAGGACGAGGACGTTGCCGAGGCTCTGGTACTCGGGCAGCAGCCGATCGAGGATCAGGAGACCCCCGAGGACGACGAGGAAGATGCCGATCCACGGCAGCCGTGGACCTCGCTCGTCCTCCGAGGTCCACTGCCAGCCGTAGACGCGGACGCCCTCGGTGGACTCGCCGAGCGGCTGGGGCTGACCCCCCTGCAGCGGACCCTGGTCGTTCATCGATCGTCCCTCCTGCGACTGGCGAGCACCGACCCGACCCGATCGGTCAGGCCGAGTCTGTCGCCAGCTTCGTCGCGTCGGTCCGGCCCGCGCCGGCGGCCGCCGCCAGATCCTCCTCGTCCTCCACGTGGCTGAACCCGAATCGATCGGCCAACCGGCCGAGGATGCCCGGCGCCCACCAGTTCCACTCGCCCAGGAGGCGCATCGTGGCAGGCACGAGCAGCACACGAATGATCGTCGCGTCGAGCAGGACTGCAAGGGCCATGCCGACGCCGATGCTCTTGATCGTGACGGTGTCGGCCAGGGCGAACGCGGCGAAGACCGAGACCATGATCAGCGCCGCGCCGGTGATGACGCCGGCGGTCTTGGCGAGGCCCTCGGCGACCGCGGCGGCGTTGTCGCCGGTCCGCCGGTACGCCTCCTGGACCCGTGACAGCAGCAGGACCTCGTAGTCCATCGACAGCCCGATGAGCGCGGCGAACATGATGATCGGGTTGCCCGCGATCGTGTAGCCGAGTGGCTCGAACCCGAGGAGGTCCTTGAGGTTGCCCTCCTGGAAGATCCAGACGAGAGCCCCGAAGCTCGCGGACAGCGACAGGATCGTCATGACCACGGCCTTGACCGGGATCGCGAGCGACCCGAACAGCAGGAACAGGATGATCGCGGACGCGACGAGCGTCGTCCCGATGGCCCACGGGATGCGCTCGTTCTGGCTGGTCAGGAAGTCAGAGCCGAGGGCCGCCGCCCCGCCGATCTGGACCCGCGTGATGTCGTCGCCGGACTCGATCGACCGCACGTCGGGAATGAGGCGGGTGGCCGCGGGGTCGCTCGAGGCGAACGGGCTGATGGCGTCGAGGCGGACCGTCCCGTCCCGGATGTAGGCCTCGCGCAGCTGCTCGAGCGCCACGGCCAGGGCCGGGGGCAACTGCGCCGGGTCGGCGGCGTAGAGCTCGGCCAGCCGGTCGGCGGCCATCGGTTCGCCCGTCACCGGGTCGGGGATCGCGAACGGGCCCTCGACACGGTCGATCCCGTCCAGCTCGAGGATGCGGTCCGAGAAGGCCATCACGGCCCCGATGGCCTCGGCCGAGGTCGGCTCGGCGGCCGTGTCGAGCAGGACCACGATCGGCGTCGTCTCGCCGGCCCGGAACTCCGTCTGGAGGGCCACCCAGGCGTCCCGGCTGGGCACGCCGGCGGGGTAGACCGTGGCATCGGGCACGCCCTGCTGGAGCCGGAAGAACGGCGCGCCGAGCAGGAACAGGACGGCCAGGACCGGCACGAGGACCGTGATCGGCCGGCGCATGACCGCGTGCGCCACGGCCGCCCAGCGGGAGCGGCGCTCGTCCGGCTCGCCGCGCCGCAGGCCGAGTCGCCGGAGGAGGCCGTCGACCGACAGCGCGTTGACGCGAGGGCCGAGCATGCCGAGGAACGCCGGCAGGAACGTCAGGCCGTAGCCGACGGAGGCGACGACGACGATCGAGCCACCGATGCCGATCGAGTTCAGGGCGCTCGCCTGAAACCACAGCAAGCCGGACAGCCCGATCGCGACGGCCACCCCCGAGAACATCACGGCCTTGCCCGCGGTGCCGACCGCGCGCTCGACGGCCTGCTCGACCGTCCGGCCGCGGGCCAGCTCCTCGCGGAAGCGACTGGTGATGAAGAGTGAGTAGTCGATCGCCAGAGCCAGGCCCAGCATCGTCGCGACGTTCAGGACGTAGACGCTCATCTCGCGCTGCTGGGCGACGACCTCGATGAGCCCCATCGCCGATGGGATCGCAAGGCCGGCGACCAGCAGCGGCAGGCCGGCCGCGACGAGCGACCCGAAGACGAGCAGCAGGACGACCGCCGCGATCGGCAGCGAGACGAGCTCGGCCCTCGCGAGGTCCTGCTCGGAGAGGCGGATCGCGTCGGCCTGGATCGGGCCGAACCCGGTCAGCTGGACGGTGTAGCCCGGCGGTGGCGCAAGCGCCGCCTGGACGGGCTTGACGGCCTCGATCGAGGAGTCCTCGTCCATGTCGAGGCCGATGACGGTGTACGCCGCGTCGCCGGCCCGGCTGATGAACCGCTCGTCGCCCGTCTCGGCGAAGCCGGTGAGCCCGGCCACGAAGTCGAGCTCGACGACGCCCTCGAGGGTCGTCGCGATGGCCTCCTGGAAGGCGGCCGACCGTGCGTCGGTGCCGTCGGTCGCCCGGAACAGGGCGATGATCGCGCTCTGGCCGGCCCCGAAGTCGGCCTCGAGCCGATCGGACACCTGCGCCGACTCCGAGTTCGGATCAAGCCAGCCGCCGGACGTCAGGTGCTCGGAGACGCTCGTGCCGGCCGCGCCGAGGCCCACGGCCGCGGCGATGGCAAGCGCGACGATCCAACGGCGGCGGCGATAGACGAAGCCGCCCCAGCGCGTGAACAAGCGGAACCCCCTGGGCTTTGGTGTCGGGACGCGGGTTGTCGTCGAAGCGGGGTCGAGGTCAGCTGCCCTGGAGCGTCGCCTCGACCGACAGCTCGACGTTGCCCTTGATGGCGGCCGAGATCGGGCAGTTCTCCTTGGCGTCCTCGGCGAGCCGGTTGAACGTCTCGGCGTCGATGCCCGGCACGTCGCCGGTCACCGTGATGTGCGACGAGGCGACCTTCCAGCCGGCCTCGCGCTGGTCGAACGTCACCTCGGCCCGCACGTCGAGGCGGGTCGGCGGCGTGCCGTTCTTGGCGAGGCGGGACGAGAAGGCCATCGAGAAGCAGCTCGCGTGCGCGGCCGCGAGGAGCTCCTCGGGGCTGGTCTTGCCGTCGTGGGCGCTGGTGCGGGCGGCCCAGGTGACCGGCAGCCGGGAGAAGACGCCGCTCGAGACGTACGTGATCATGCCCGAGCCATCGGTCAGGCCGCCGTTCCAGACCACGCTCGCGTGCCGCTTCTCAGCCATCAGCAACCTCCTGTCGGGATGAGCCCGAATTATCGTCTGGCAGCCGCCCGACCGCTCTCGGCGGCTCCGAGGCGGGCGCGCAGCTCGATCGCCAGCGCCCGGTGGCGGGCATGGCGCGGGAGCGAGATTCGCGTCGCGCCGCCGAAGTCGCGGTGGGCTGCGAGCGCCTCAGCCAGGGCCCCGGCGAAGCCGGGCTCGGCGATCGGGTCGAAGCCCGGCTCCCACCACAGGTCGACGATCCGAAGCGTGCCCGCTCGGCGCTCGATGCGCGGCTCGATCCGGCCGACCAGCCGGTCGCCGTACAGGAGCGGCAGGACGTAGTAGCCCCAGCGACGCTTCGGTGCCGGGACGTAGACCTCCCAGACGTAGTCGAACCCGAACAGCCGGCGCAGCAGGTCGCGGTCCCAGCACAGCGGATCGAGCGGCGCGAGGAACGCCACGCCCGGCGGGTGACCGCCGGGATCGACGCCGGCCGCGATCTCGCGCTCCGCCTGATCGAGGTAGGCGAGGTCCTCGGCGATGACGAACCGCTCGCCGCGGAGGCCCTCGACCTCCACCGGGATGAGTCGACCCGCCTCGACGAGCGCTGCCCGCCGGGCCGCGCGATCCGCCGCGTAGCCCGTCCCACCGACCCATAGCTCCTGGTTGCCCGAGGCGCCGAGCAGGCCGCTGGCCCGGTAGCGGGACAGCAGGCGGTGGCGCTGCTGCTCCTCCTCGGGGCGATGGTCGGCGAGGACCTCCGCCGGGAACAGCCGCGCGGCGAGGTCGTAGACCCGGAGGTTGCCGTCGCGCCGCGCGATCCCGATCGTCCCGACCTCGGCGAGGGCCTCCAGGATCGCCCGGACCCGGTTCGTCGGCCGCCAGTACCAATCGATGGTCTCGCGCGCGCCGACGTCACGAGGCTGGAGCGTGCCACCCTCGCGGATCCGCCCGAGCAGCTCCTCGACGAGCGGCGCATGGTCGTCGAACGCGTCGGCGTCATGGCGACGCTGCGCCCGATCCCAGACGTACCGGTAGAGCGGCAGCTCGGCGACCGGAACGATGTTGAGGCTCTTGTTGTAGGTCTCATACAGGCGGCGATCGACGTACAGCCAGTGGTCGGCCCACTCCCGCCGATAGCCCTCGATCCGCGCCAGCAGGACGAGGTCGTGGTTCCGGCCGGCGACCTCGAGCGGATCGAACTGCAGCGATCCGAGCCGCTCGACGACCCGCAGCACGCTCTCGCGCTCGGGCGGCAGCGAGCGCGGCGGCGCGAGCAGGTGGCGAAGGACCAGGAATCGGCGAGCCACCGCGGCCGCGACGAATCTCGCTCCCGAGACGCCCTCGGAACGACCGATCATGCCTCCCGGCCCGGCGTCGCGGTGCGTCGATCCGCGAGGCGCTTGACCAGGCGCTCGACGAGCGGCGCCTGCCCGGGATGGATGCGGCGGAGCGCCTCCTCGATGCCGAACCAGGCAACCCGATCGACCTCTGGGATGACCATCATCCGCCCGGCGCGAGGCGGCCACTCGATCTCGATCTCGTTCGAGCGGGCCTGCGTCGCGTCGAGGTCGCCCTCGACGGCCCAGGCGTGGACGACCTTGCCGCTCTTGAGCGTGGCCGAGCCCAGCGGCAGCGGCTCGCTCGACGGGTCCCGGGCGACGGCCGACAGCTCGAAGCTCGTCTCCTCGGCGAACTCCCGGACCGCCACGCGGGCGAGGTCCTCGTCGCCGTCGGCGATGCCCTTGGGGATGCTCCAGGCGCCGAGGTCCTTGCGCCGCCAGTACGGCCCGCCGGGGTGGGCGAGCAGGACCTCGAGGCCGTCTGCGCCGCGGCGAAAGAGGAGGATCCCGCCGGATGGTGGTGGCTTCACACGGCCACGGTATCGCCGATCGATCTCCGCGGCGCACCGCCCGGCGATCGCGGTCCCACGAGGAACCACGTCTCGATCGCACCCTTGCCCTTGACCTCGACGAGGCCGCGTCGCTCGAACTCGAACCGGCCGCGCAGTCGCTCGACAGTCTCCCCGGTCACCTGGATGCGACCCGCGACGCCGGTCGATTCCATCCGGCTGGCCACGTTGACCGTGTCGCCCCAGACGTCATAGATGAACTTCTTGAGGCCGATGACCCCGGCCACGGCCGGCCCGACGTTCATGCCGACGCGGATCCTGAGCGGGGTCCCGCGGGCGCGTCCGAGCCGATCGATCTCCGCGATCATCCGCAGGCCCATCTCGGCGACGTCCTCGGCGTGCGTGACCTGCACGTCCGAGTGGCCGTGGACCGCCTGCAGGCCGCCGACGACCATGTAGGCGTCGCCGACGGTCTTGATCTTCTCGAGGCGGAGCTCGTCGGCGAGACCGTCACACAGCGAGAACACGTCGTTCAGCAGCGCGACGACGTCACCCGGGTTCATCCGCGAGGACAGCTCCGTGAAGCCGACGACGTCCGCGAACAGGACGGCCATGTCGTCGAAACGATCGGCGATGACCGTCTCGCCACCGCGGAGCCGCTCCGCGATCGAGCGCGGCAGGATGTTCAGGAGGAGCGCCTCGTTCTCGGCGTTCAGCCGCTCGACCTCGCGGGCGGCGGTCACGTCCGTGCCGTACAGGTTGATCGAATTGAACTCGTAGACCCTGACGACCCGAATGTCGAAGACGCGGTCGTCCGCTGCCGCCTCGATGACGCCCGTGCCGCCGTCGGCGAGGGCGTCGAGGATCCGCTGGAACGTCCTCGGATCCAGCTGCCCGCCGACCTCGGCCCCGAGCGCCTTGCGCACGAGCGCGCTCGCCGGGTTGGCGTAGGTCATGCGGCCGTCGCGGTCGAGCCGGAGCACCGGGTTCGGATTCTCGTTCGGGAACTTGTCGATGGCCCGGAGCGCCGTGACGTCCGTCCCGTAGAGGTTCACGAACTCGAACTCCGGGATCAGGACCGGCTGGAGACGGAACGTCCGGCCGTCGCCGGCGACTTCCGGGGGCGCGAGGGCGGGGTCGTCGAGCGTCGCCCGGATGGCGAGCAGCAGCTCGGCCGGCAGCGCGTCGCCGCGCGAGATGCCGAGCGCCCGGGTGATCGACTCGCTGGCCGCGTTGGCGTATTGGAGTTGCCCATCCGGGGTCATTCGCAGGACCGGGTTCGGGTTCCGATCGGGGAACCGCTCGACCACCTTCGCCGCGGTCACGTCGGTGCCGTAGAGGTTCCAGACGCCGAGGTCCTCGACCCGAACCGGCAGGATTGCGAACGTCCGGCGGTCGTGCTCGACCTCGATGCGCTCGGGCGGTTGCGCGGCCGCTGCCGACCGAACGCGCTCGAACAGCCCGACCGGCAGCGCCCGCCCGACCTCGAGGCCGAGGGCCTCCCGGATCGGCGCGCTGGCGGGGTTCGCGTAGCTCAGCCGGCCGTCGGGGCCCACCCGCAGCACGGGGTTCGGGTTCTGGCCCGGGAACCTGACGATCGCCTCGATCTCGCGCTCGAGGAGCGCGCTCGCCTCCTCCTGGTCTCGACGCTCGATCCGGAGCGCCACGACACTCGACGCCACGGAGGCCAGGAACGGCACCAGGAAGCTCAGGCCGATCGGGATCCAGGCGTCGCCGGGGAGTCGGCTCTCCAGGAAGCCTTGCCCGTGGCTGACGAGCGTCAGGATGATGCCGACCGCGAGGCCCGTGAGCGCCGCTCGGCGCAGGACCCGGGGATCTGACGCGATGCGGTGCCAGGGCGGGGGCGCGGCCACGCCGCAAGCCTAGCCGCGCGGCGCCCTCGCCCGTGGGCGCGGCCGGCGATGGGGGACCGGTGCGTCGGAGCAACGCGGCTGATGGGGATCAGAGCGGTCGAGAGCGGGGCGGCTAGGAGATTCGTACTAGGTAATGTTGCGTATCGCTCTTGACCGCCTCTCACACAGGGCCGAAACTCCGCTGGCTCGCGACCGCTGAACCCGGTCGCGTCGCTGGGTCGGAGCCGACCCTGAGGGCAACCGGCGAGGCTCGAGGGAAGCGCGCCGGCAAGGATCTCGCGGTTAAGCGTCATCCGGGGGAGAGGCTGGAGGGCTTCAGGGGTGCACGCCCATCTACCCGCTAGACGGGGCAAGCGCGCGTGGGTCGCGCTCTTCATCACGGTGCTCGCGCTTGGGGGTGGCGCGCTCAGCGCGCTCGCAGCCCCAGGTGAGATCCCGGCATCGTACTTCGTCATCGAGGACGAGCAGGGTGCCAACGACGTCGTTGCACAGTCCGACCTGAACCAGCTCGGCCGCGACGATACGGATTCCGCCTACTACAAGCTCTTCTGGAGCTGGGACGAGATTGACCAGTGGACAGGCACCGGCCAGACCGGCGACGCCTGTGCGCTGTTCGACTCCGACGGTGACGGGAAGATCAACGTCGCCGTCTGCGCCCAGATCCACAACAAGGACGCCGATCCATCGTTCGTCGAGCAGACGACGGCTGGATCGCCGTACGTCTTCATCTGCGGCGACACCAAGAACGACCGCTGTGCCCAGCCCAAGGGACCACAAATCCGATCGATCCCGACCCAGGTGACGGCCGGTGTGATCGGCAGTGCCGTTGCTGGCGCACTTGATGCGACAGGCAACCTGGTCACGGATACGGACCCCTTCGAGGCCACGGATCCCAACGGGCCTGGCAACAGCCATCCGGACGACTCGACGATCGAGATCTGGATCCAGAAGACTTACCTCAACACGCTCGCCTATGGCAGCGCGGGTCCGGGAACCGGCCAGTCGGTCGTGCTGGTCAACGTGTGCTCGTATCC
>JBQGDI010000080.1:0-19346 GCA_052038965.1 Candidatus Limnocylindrales bacterium
TCGCCGGCGCCTCGGCGCAGCCGGCGGCGAGCAGCCGCCCGGCCATCTCCTCCGAGTCGCTCCGGTTCATCTGGCAGCCGAGGGTCCAGAGGTAGAACGCCGGCAAGGCGCGAGATTCGGGGCGGAACTCGGCGAGTCGCAGGTCGGCCGCCGCGACCGCCGCCGCGCCCGCGCCGCGTGGCGGCGGCGGGACTTCCAGCACCGGCAGGGCCCGGCCGGGTTGTCGCGTGATCGTCATCGCCGCGGAATGGTATCGCCCCGCACTTGCGCGACCGTTCCGGCATAGTTCCGGCCATGGAGTTCCTGTCGTGGATCACCGAGCCGGATGCCTGGATCGCGCTCCTGACGCTGACGGTCCTCGAGATCGTCCTGGGCATCGACAACATCGTGTTCATCTCGGTCCTGACCGGGCGCCTGCCGAAGGAGCAGCAGCCGCGGGCGCGATCGATCGGCCTGGGACTCGCGATGTTCATGCGGATCGGCCTGCTGCTGACGATCTCATGGATCATCGGCCTGACGCAGCCGTTCTTCACGATCGCCGGCTTCGAGTTCTCGGGCCGCGACCTGATCCTGATCGGCGGAGGCATCTTCCTGCTCGCCAAGGCGACGACGGAGATCCACGCGGCCCTCGAAGGCGACGAGCCGGGCCACGCCGGCGGCGCGGCCAAGGCCGCCAGCTTCGGCGGGGTGATCGTCCAGATCGGCCTGCTGGACATCGTGTTCTCGCTCGATTCGGTCATCACCGCGGTCGGCATGGCCGACGACATCCCGGTGATGATCATCGCGATCATCATCGCGATCGGGGTCATGCTCCTGGCCTCGGGACCGCTGTCGCGTTTCGTCGAGGAGCACCCGACGGTCAAGATGCTGGCCCTGAGCTTCCTGCTGCTGATCGGGATGTCGCTCGTCGCGGACGGCTTCGACGTCCACATCCCGAAGGGCTACATCTACTTCGCGATGGGCTTCAGCGTCTTCGTCGAGCTGTTGAACCTGCGGCTCCGCCGGCGGCCGACGGCACCGGTGCACCTGCGGCCGCATCCCGGCGAGGACCGCGAGGCCTAGCTGGGGGCGCCGGCTCCCGCCGCGCCGATGCGCGGCTCGTCGGTCAGTCGGAGTGCCGCCCGGACCGGTCCCGCGATCTCGTCCGGCACCCACAGCGCGGCGTGTGTCTCGACGTAGGTGCCGAGATCGCCGTGGTAGTCGGAGCCGCCGGTGGCGACGAGCCCGAGCTCGTCGGCCACGACCCGGAGGCCCTCGATCGTCGGCCGGTCGTACGTCGCGTAGTAGACCTCGAGGCCGGCGAGGCCGTTGTCCTGCAGCTCCGCGACCAGGGCCCGCTGGCGGGGCGCATCTGCGAAGTGGGCGAGGACCGGCATGCCGCGGGCGGCCAGGATCGCCCGGATGGCCTCGATCGGCCCGACGCCCTGCCGCGGGACGTAGGCCGGCCGCCCGGGGGCGAGATGCCGCTCAAAGGCGTCCGAGACGGATGTGGCGAGGCCGGTGGCAACGAGCGCGCGCGCGAGCCGGGGGCGACCCAGGGCATCCTCGTCGCCCGTCGCCGGCAGCGCATCGATGGCCGCGTCGATCGCCGGGTCGAGGCTCCGGAGGCGCTGGCGCATCAGCTCGAAGCGCGTCCGTCGCGCGTCACGCTGGCGCGCCAGGGTTGCCTCGAAGATCGCGTCGTCGAGATCCACGCCCAGGCCCAGGATGTGGAGCTCGCCGTCGTCCGACCGGACGCGGCCCGAGGCGACGCTGTTGATCTCCACCCCCGGAACGAGCTCCAGGCCATCGGGCACCCGGGCCGCGGCCCGCAGCTCGCGCACGCCCGCGAGGGTGTCGTGGTCGGTCAGGGCCAGCAGTCGGATCCCGGTGGCGAAGGCCTGGTCGACGAGCTCCTCGGGCGGCAGGAGCCCGTCGGAGCGGAGGGAGTGGGTGTGCAGGTCGATCCGCGAGGGTGCCGGCGGCGGATCCCGATCGGTCTCGAGGGACGTGTGACGGGTCGTCCCGAGGGGCGCCTCGGGAGCGCTGCTCACGGCTCCCAGACGCGCTGGACGCGCTCGATCGCCAGCGCCCGGCCGGTCGCCGGGTCGGCGTCGACCTGGACGGCATTGAGGATCACCGGTCCCTCGCCCACCTCGAAGCGGGTCGGGAGGCCGTTGAGGAATCGCGGCAGGACGGTGTGCGGCGCGAAGCCGATCACGCTCCACAGCGGCCCGGTCATCCCGATGTCGCTCTGGAACGCGGTGCCGTTCGGCAGGATCCGGTCGTCGGCGGTCGGGACGTGGGTGTGGGTCCCGACGACCGCCGTGACGCGGCCGTCGAGATGGAGGCCGAAGGCGTTCTTCTCGGACGTGACCTCGCAATGGAAGTCGACGAGGCGCACCGGCGGCAGCGGCTCGGACGATTCGTCGAGCAGCCGATCGACGTCGGCGAACGGATTGTCGGTGACCGGCATGTACGTCCGACCCTGGAGGTTGAGGATCGCGAGGTCCGTGCCGTCGAGGCCCTGGTAGACGCCCCAGCCGCGACCGGGCACGCCGTGCGTGCCGTAGTTCAGCGGGCGAAGGATCCGCTCGGACCGCTCGAGCTCCGGGTAGATCTCCTGCTTGTCCCAGAGGTGGTTGCCCGAGGTCACGACATCCACGCCCGCGGCGAACAGCGACTGGGCGGTCGCGAGGGTCAGGCCCATGCCGCCGGCGAGGTTCTCGCCGTTTGCAGTGACGAAGTCGATCGAGCGCTCCTCACGCAGGTCCGGCAGGATCGCCTCGATCGCCTGGCGCCCCGGCTTGCCGATGACGTCACCGATCATCAGGACCCGGCACGCGCCCACGGGACGGGGTGTGCCGCTGTTCGCCGGATTCCCGAGGCGGACGCGGCCGGCCGTGGGCGTGGGGCGGTGAGGCATCGCGCCGGAGGCTAGCACCGGTGCCCGAAGCGCACACCCGTTCGAGGCACGGTGGACGCCAATCGGACATTGGAGGTAAGGTGACGGCGCCCCCACGTCCGGAGTCATTCACGTGACATTGGCGATACAACGCTCCTCCGCCTCGGGGCCATCGCGCCGATCGCCGCTCGCGACGCGCTGGCTGCCGGCACTCAGCCTCGTCCTGCTCGCCTCGCTGGCGACCGCCGGGACGGCGGCGGCCGCGCCGAGCTCGTGGGATGGCGCGGCGACGGCCTCGGTCGCGGGCCGCGGCGGCGGTGGTGGTGGCGCCAAGGCTCGCGGCTACGACATCTCGTGGCCCCAGTGCGGCGGCGCTTATCCGACGAACCCGGCCTTCGGCATCGTCGGCGTGAACCGGGGCATCGTGTTCTCGGAGAACCCGTGCCTCGGCAGCCAGATCCTGTGGGCCGACGGGGCGGCGGGCGAGCTGTATGTCAACACCGCCAACCCCGGACCGGCGCTGTCCCAGCGCTGGCCGATCGGCCAGACCACGCCGCGCGTCTGCGATCCCGCGAACCCCGACACGGTCGACTGCGCCTACGACTACGGCTGGAACGCCGCCGGGCATTCCTGGCAGGTCGCAGTCGAGACGTACGCCGAGCTGGGCCTCCCGGCCAGCCCCGCTGTGACGACGTGGTGGCTCGACGTCGAGACGTCGAACAGCTGGCGGGAGGAGGCGTTTGCCCTCGCCTACAACGTCGCGGCGCTGCAGGGGCAGGTGGACTATCTCGAGTCCGTGGGCGTCACGAGGCTCGGCTTCTATTCGACGACGGCCCAGTGGGCCGA
This sequence comes from Candidatus Limnocylindrales bacterium, assembly GCA_052038965.1. Lineage (GTDB taxonomy): Bacteria > Chloroflexota > Limnocylindria > Limnocylindrales > CSP1-4 > UBA5189. The sequence continues at coordinate 3,731 of JBQGDI010000080.1, forward strand.
GATCACCGGCGGCACGAAGGTCTTCTCCGCGTACCCGAGCTGGGGCGCCGGCGCACCGAGCGAGAGCATCGCGAAGCGCCATTGCCAGTCCACGGCGGGGTTCACCGGCGGCCGCCTGGCGATGGTCCAGTACCCGTGGGCGGGGTTCGACGCCGACCTCCGCTGCTGAGTCGGTCCACGTACCATCGCGTCATCCCGGGTCAGCAGGCGCCCAAGGCCGCGACCCGGGTCGAGGGAGGACCGGGATGACCGAAGGTGAGCCGCGCCGCCCCGACGGCGACGCGCCCGAGCCGAGCTACGTGGACGACCCGTCGGCTGCCACGCCACCCCCGCCCCAGCCCCCGTCGTCGACCGGCGGCTGGACCTCCGGCCAGCCGGTCGCCTCGGAGGATCCCGCCGGCTGGGGCCTGACGGGCTCCACGTCGACGCCGCCGCCGACCGACCCGAACACCGCCTGGGCCCCCGGCTCGCCGACCGATCCGAACGCGGCCTGGGCCGTCGGTTCACCGACCGAGACGCCGCAAGCGCCCGTCGAGCCGCCCAGGAAGCAGGGCCTGCCGTCCTGGACGAGCTGGGTCGTCGGGATCGTCATCATCGCCGTGATCGCCGGCGTCGGGCTCATCTTCCGTGACCGCCTCTCGGGCGCGGCGACCGACCTTCGCGTCGGCGACTGCTTCGATGAGCCGGCCAACATGAACGAGGTCACCGACGTCCAGTTCCGGCCCTGCAATGAGGCTCACGATGGCGAGGTGATGTACGTCGCCGACTATCCCGACCAGGACGCGTTCCCGGGCGAGTCGGCCTTCGACCAGTACGTCCTCGACTTCTGCGTCCCGGCCTTCGAGACGTACGTCGGGCGCGACTACGAGACCGACACCGAGTTCGACTTCGGCTACTTCTTCCCGAGCTCCGAGGGTTGGAACAGCGGCGATCACGAGGTGACCTGCTACGTCTTCCGGGTCGACCGGGAGAAGCTGTCGACCTCGGTGAAGGCCGGCTCCTGAGCCCCCGGTGACGCGGCGCGTGAAAGCCCGAACGTGACTCGGCCCGGGTCGCAGCACGGCGCTCGCCGCGTGTCCCACGCCGAGCTGGAGCTCGCACGGGGCAAGGTCACCATCGACGGCGGCGAACTTCGGGTGCTCTCCGGCTCCGACTTCGGCCTCGTGACATCGATCATGACGTCGCGCGTCGTGCCCGGGAGCGGTCCGGATCGCCACCGCCATCCGCACGCCGAGATCTTCGTGCTGCACGAGGGCCAGGCCCAGTTCGAGGTCGACGGAGCCGGCCTGGACGCCAGTGCCGGCGACGTCGTGATCGTCCCGCCGGACTCGTGGCATGGCTTCGTGAACAGCGGCACCGGCCCGTTGCGCCTCACCGCGGTCCACGAGAACGCCCGACCCACGACGGAGTTCGAGGACGGCCGCCGGCGCGACTGAGCCCGCCGAGGCCTACGGCGGCGGGGCGTAGCGCCGCTGGCGCCACCGGACGGCGGTTACCCGGTGGCAGGCCAGGCTACTTCGCGTATTCGACGGCGCGGGTCTCGCGGATGACGGTGACCTTGATCTGGCCCGGGTAGGTCAGCTGCTCCTCGATCTTCTTGACGATGTCACGCGCGAGGCGGGTCGCCGAGAGGTCGTCGATCTCCTCCGGCCGGACGAGGATCCGAACCTCGCGGCCGGCCTGCACGGCGAACGACTTCTCGACTCCGGAGAAGCTGTCGGCGATCGCCTGGAGGTCCTCCAGCCGCTTGACGTACGTCTCCATCGTCTCGCCCCGGGCGCCTGGCCGCGACGCGCTGATCGCGTCGGCGACCTGGACGATTGGCGCCTCGAGGCAGGCGTACTCGACCTCCTGGTGGTGAGCCGCGATGCCGTTGATGACCTTGAACGGCAGTTCGTGCTTCTGGGCGATCTGCGCGCCGATCGCGGCGTGCGGACCCTCGACCTCGTGATCGACGGCCTTGCCGATGTCGTGGAGCAGGCCGCCCATCTTGGCGGCCATGACGTCGGCCCCGATCTCGGACGCGATCACGGCGGCCAGGCTCGCGGTCTCGATCGAGTGGACGAGGACGTTCTGACCGTAGCTGGTGCGGTACTTCAGGCGCCCCAGGAGCTTGAGCAGGTCGGCCGGCAGGCCCGGGATGCCGGCGTCGTAGGCGGCCTGCTCGCCGGCCTGGCGGATGACGAGCTCGACCTCGGCCTTGGCCTTGGCCACGACCTCCTCGATCCGGCCGGGGTGGATCCGGCCGTCGCCCATGAGCTTCGTGAGCGCGATCCGGGCGACCTCCCGGCGGACCGGGTCAAAGCCGGACAGGACGACGGTCTCCGGCGTGTCGTCGATGATCAGGTCGATCCCGGTCGCCTGCTCGAGGGCCCGGATGTTGCGGCCCTCGCGACCGATGATCCGGCCCTTCATCTCGTCGCTCGGCAGGTGGACGACGGTCACGGTGTGCTCGGCGGTGTGATCGGCCGCGACCCGCTGCATTGCCGTGACGATGATGTCTCGGGCCTTGTCGGTCGCCTCCTCGCGGGCGCGGCGCTCGATCGAGCGGGCGAGCTTCACGGCGTCGCGCTCGGCCTCGTCCCGGACGGCCTCGAGGAGCATCGACTTGGCGTCCTCGGCCGACAGGTTGCTGACCTGCTCGAGGGCGGCGACCCGCTCGGCGTTGAGCTTGCCGAGCTCCTCGCGCTGTCGGTCCAGTTCGATCTCGCGCTCGAGGAGCTTGCGGTCGCGGCCCTCCAGCATGTCGGCCCGCTGGTCAAGCTGCTCATCCCGGGACAGGAGCCGGCGCTCGAGCGCGGTGAGCTCCGTGCGGCGCGAGCGGGCGTCCTCCTCGGCCTCCCGCTGGAGCTTGATCTTCTCCTCCTTGGCCTCGAGGATCAGCTCCTTCTGCTGGGCCCGGGCGTCGGCCACGATCCGGGCGGCTTTCTCGCGGGCGAGCTTGACCTCCTGGCTCGCCCAGATCCCGCGGGCCAGGAAGCCCACGACGGCACCAATGGCGATGCCGCCGGCCAGCGCCACGAGGGCGACGGCGACGTCGTTCATCTGCATCCTCCCATCCGGCTCCCTCGAGGCCGGACGCGTCGTGTTCGAAGACGATCCGGAGCGCCGTCACGGAGGCTCCGGGCGTTGGGCGTAGCCTACTACGGACCCCTCCGTCAGGCCGGGCCGATGGCGAGCCGGTGGCGACGCGTTCGCGGTGCCCTGACGCACCGGCGCGCATGACGACGAGAGCCAGGCGCCGTGCCTGGCTCTCGTCCGGTCAACCGACCGCGCTCAGAAGCCGGGGATGATCTCGCCCGTGAGCGTCGCGTTCCGCCCGTCCGGCGAGTCGACCTCGAGCCGGTACAGCAGTCCCTCGTAGGCGCCCGAGCCGCGCAGGAGCGCCTGCGCATGGTGCGTCGTGTAGCCCGCGTCGACGGTGCCGAAGAAGAAGCCCTCCCAGGCCCCAGCCGGGTTGCCTGGCGTGTAGGTGCCCCAGATGTCGGCACTCTCGTCAACCCGCATATCGATCGAGACCGCCAGGGTCCCCGCGCCGCTGACTCGCGGATCGTCCATCGTGTCCGTGCAGCGAAGGGTGACGCCCCGGTAGGCCGTGACCTCGCCGACCTTGAATTCCTCGCCAGCCGATGTCCGGATGCACGCCTCCGTGCCCTTGATGACCGTGCCGGCCTCGATGACGCGGCTCGTCAGGGTCGTGGCGCCACCAGCGACCATCCGAACGTGGTTCAGGACCTCAAGCCCCGCGTAGCCACCGGAGCCGATCCACAGGGAATCCCACTCCATCACGCTGGCCGACGAGGTGGATTCCATGGCATAGGAGCCATTCCACGCCCCGCCCTCGTTCCGAACCTCGATGGTCCCCCAGCCGAGCCACAGGCCGTCGGGATGCTCGTCCCAGTTGAAGTTGACCGATGCCTCGCCCGCGAGGCGGGGATCGCTCGACGTGTTCGAGCAGTCGAGAATCCTTCCGCGGCTCTGGACGACGCCGTCGACCTCGGTCGTCACGTCAGGCGTCGTTTCGGCGCAGGTCTGGGTCCCCGTCGCCATGCCCGGGCCGAGCGTCGGCGTGGGCGTCCGCGTCGGGCGCGGCGTCGGCGCCGCGGTAGCGGTGGGGGTCGGCGCCGACGTCACGACCGGGGTCGGCGAGGCGCCGCCGGGTCCGATGCCCTGGTTGAGGTTGAAGAGCCCGTAGCCACCAACCACGACCAGGGCGACGACGACTGCCCCGACACCGACGGGTAGCCAGCGCGGTCGCGGTTGCGATGGAACCTGGGTCAATCCGATGCCGCTCACGATGCGCCTCCACAGGCCGCCGTCGAGCGCGCGTCGCGTCGGATGGGCCCGGACGAACTGGACCGCGGCGGCCACGGGCGGTTTCGGGGCCTCGTACGGCCCTTCCTCCAGCCAGCGGCTGAGCTGCAGCTCGAACGCCTCGTCGCGGTTCATGCCGGATGCCTCCAGGCGACGACGTTGCGTGCGTCGGCCTCGACCGCGGCGCGCATCGAGCGCACCGCGTAGTGCAGTCGAGAAGCCGCCGTTCCGACCGGGATCTCGAGTGTCTCGGCGATCGCGGCGATGGGGAGCCCGACGAAGTGGCGGAGCACGACCACGGCCCGATGCTCTGGCGTCAGCTCCCGGAAGGCGCGATCGAGCTCGTCACGCGAGGCGATCGCGTCGAGCGGTCCGTCGCCGTCGCCCGGCGCGCCGACGGACAGCCGTCGGACGCGGGCGGTCAGCCTGCGGGCCTGCTCGGCCTCCCGGTAGCTGGCGTGGACGATCATCCGGTAGGTCCATGCCTCGAACCGGTCGGGACCGCGCAGCTCCGGCAGCCGCTGCCACATCGCGATCAGCGCGTTCTGCAACGCGTCGTCCGCGCGGGCCGGGTCGCGGAGGATCCGGTACGCGACGCTGTAGAGCCGGTCCGCGGAGAGGTCGACCAGGGCCGCGAACGCCTCCTGGTCGCCTCGTTGTGCCTGCTCGACGAGCTCGCGCTCCACCTGCGCTGGCCCCTTTCGAGCGACCTCGACTCGGCCGCTCACCGATATGAGCGGGCGAAGGCCGGGATCCTTTCAATCGCCGTCATTGATCGCACCGCCCTCGTCGCCGGACAAGGGCCATGCGGCCCCGTCGGCGGCGGCAGCGCATGGTCCGTAGACTGCGGCCCATGGGCGCCACGTCCCCGGCGCGATTCGTCGAGACCGTCGTCGTCGGCGCCGGCCAGGCGGGCCTGCTTGCCAGCGACCTGCTCCGTCGCCAGGGTCGCGAGCACGTCGTGCTCGATCGTCGGTCCGAGTTGGGGGGCGGCTGGCTGGATCGCTGGGACGCCTTCCAGCTCGTCGGGCCAAACTGGACCGTCGCCCTCGACGGGTTCCCCTACCGCGGCCCGGACCCGGACGGGTTCATGCACCGCGACGAGGTCATCGCCCATTGGCGGGCCTACGCCTCCGCCATCGCCGCGCCGGTCGAGCTCGGGACGTCGGTAAGCCGACTTGGCGCGATCGACCACGGGCAGCGTCGCTTCCATCTGATCACCACTCGTGGCGAGATCGAGGCTCGCTCCGTCGTCGTGGCTGCCGGGCCCTTCCAGGTCCCATTCATCCCACCGATCGCGTCCGGCTTCGACCGGTCGATCCACCTGCTCCATTCGCACGACTACCGGAACCCCGCGTCGCTGCCGCCGGGCGGCGTCCTGCTCATCGGAAGCGGCCAGACCGGCGTGCAGCTCGCCGAGGAGCTCGGCGCCGCTGGCCGGGCGGTCACGATGAGCGTCGGGCGCTGCGGTCGCGGGCCCCGGCGGTACCGCGGCCAGGACCTCTTCTGGTGGCTCCGGCAGCTCGCGACGGATGGCCCCGCCGTCGGGGCACCACTGCCCTCACCAGCTGATCTACCGGACCCGCGCCTGCGCTTCAGATGCAATCCGCAACTCTCCGGCCACGGCGAGCCGCATGACACCAACCTGCGGAAGATGGCCAGCGAGGGCCTCCGGCTGGTTGGCCGGTTCGAGGCCGCCCAGGGCACGACGGCGCGATTCGCTTCGGACCTGCCCGGGAGCCTGCACTTCGCCGACACGTTCTTTCAGCAAGCCCTCCAGCCGCGGCTGGATCGCTTCGCCGAGCGCACCGGGCTCGACCTGCCCGACGACCAGCTCGAGCAGTTCGACTATGAGCCGCCGGTCATCACCGAGCTCGACCTCGCCCGGGAGGCGATCGCGACCGTGATCTGGACCAGCGGCTACCGGCCGGACCTCGGCTGGATCGAGCTGCCCGTGCTGGACGAGTTCGGCCTGCCGGTCACGCGCGGCGGTCAGACCGACGTGCCGGGACTGTCGTTCATCGGCACGCCGTACCTGGTCGACATGGCGTCCGCCAATCTCGTCGGCCTGGAGCGTGACGCACGGGCCCTCGCCGAGCGCTGGGACTGAGCCGACGGACTCGGTTCAGCCCGACGGACGCTCGTCCAACTCCGAGACGATGTCGGTCGCCGTGTCCGAGTCGAAGCCGCTCCGGGCCAGGAGGGCGTAGGCCCGCTGCCGGCGGGCCCGCGGATCCGTCATACGCTCGAGGCTCCGGGCGTGGCGCGCGATGAGCCGGCGTGCGGCGGCGACGTCAGCTCCCGGCTGCTCACCTTCGCGGTCCCCGATCGCCTCGTCGACGATCGCCCGGTCGACGCCCTTGAGCGCGAGCTCACGTCGCAGCGCCCGCTCGCCACGCGGACGGGCGCGATCGCGCGATTCGAGCCACGCCCTCGCGAACGCTGCATCGTCGAGCATCCCGAGGTCGGTCAGACGATCGATCGCGCCGTCGACGAGCTCGGATCGGTAGCCGGCCGTCTCGAGGCGCCGGCGGACCTCGTCCGTCGAACGCGGGCGAGCCTCCAGGTAGCGCAGGGCCGCGTCGAGCACGACCCGGGGGTCGTCGATCGCCGCACGCCGGGCGCGGCGCTCGCCATACGACTCCTGCCGCCGTCGCCGCCCGGGGGCCGCACCCTCGGCGGTCAGAAGGGCTTGCCGATCATGAGCGCGAAGACGATCGTGACCGCACCGAGCTCGTAGACGTGGGCCGCCCGGACGACGGGGTCGCGGAACGCCTCGCGGAGCTCCGGCGTGACGACGCCGCGCGCCTCGGCCTCCGCGAGTGCAGCATCGAAGATCCGCCCGCGCGGTAGGAACACGAGTGGCACGAGCGGCACGATGCTCAGGTACAGCAGCACCGACGCGAACAGCCAGTCCGCCGGGGCGCCCTGGAACGGCCCGAGGAACGGCCGCCCCTGGGCGATTGCCGTGGCGATCCCGAGCAGCAGCAGCACGAGGGAGCCGCCGATCACGATCCGCTCGAACGGCCGGGCGGCACGCGTCAGGGTCACGAGCTGCGGGAGCGTGTCGGCCCGCTCGGCCATCGCGAGCACGACCCAGCGACCGACCAGGGCGCCCAAGAACAGCGCCCCGACGAGGGCGTGGGTCAGGTGGAGGTAGCCGGCCACGTCCACTGGGCCAACCTCCTACTCGGCCTCTTCGATCCCCTCGACCGGGACGGCCACTTCGGTCACCTTCGCCCGGATCTTCGACTCGATGTCGGCGCCGATCGCCGGATTCTGGCGCAGGAAGTCCTTGGCCGCCTCGCGTCCCTGCCCGAGCCGCGTGTCGGCGTACGTGAACCACGCGCCGGTCTTGTCGACGACACCCATCGCGACACCGACGTCGAGGAGGCCACCCTCGCGGGAGATGCCCTCGCCGTACATGACGTCGAACTCGGCGACGCGGAACGGCGGCGCGACCTTGTTCTTCACGACCTTGACCCGGACCCGGTTGCCGATCGAGTCCTGGCCGCTCTTGATCGTCTCGACCCGCCGGATGTCGAGCCGGACGCTGGCGTAGAACTTCAGGGCCCGGCCGCCCGGCGTCGTCTCGGGATTGCCGAACATCACCCCGATCTTCTCGCGCAGCTGGTTGGTGAAGATCAGCGAGGTATTCGAGCGGCTGACCGCGCCGGTCAGCTTGCGGAGGGCCTGGCTCATCAGCCGCGCCTGCACGCCGACGAACGAGTCGCCCATCTCGCCCTCGATCTCGGCCCGCGGCACGAGCGCCGCGACCGAGTCGACGACGACGGCGTCGATGCCGCCGGATCGGATCAGCGTCTCCGTGATCTCGAGCGCCTGCTCGCCGGTATCGGGCTGGCTGACGAGGAGCTCGTCGACGTTGACGCCGCAGGCCCGGGCGTAGCCCGGGTCGAGGGCATGCTCGACGTCGATGAATGCCGCGACGCCGCCCTTGCGCTGGGCCTCGGCGATGATGTGCTGGCAGAGGGTCGTCTTGCCCGACGACTCGGGCCCGAAGACCTCGGTGATGCGGCCCCGCGGCACGCCCCCGACGCCGAGCGCCAGGTCGAGCGCGATCGAGCCGGTGGGGATGACGTCGACCTGCTGGCGCTGGGCCGAGCCCAGCTTCATGATCGCGCCGCTGCCGAACTGCTTCTCGATCGCGAGGATCGCCTGGTCGACGGCCCGTGATCGCTCCGCCACGGCCCGTCCGTTCCCGTCCACTACCGCCATCGTCGCGTCACGCTCCTTGTCCTGCCGAGCCCCGAACCCGCCGTCTCGCCCGGCCGAGCGCGACCGCTCAGGCCTCGTCCCGGTCCTCGCCCTCGTCCCAGCGCGGCTTGCGCGGCTTCTTGATGAGCTCGACGTTCATGGGCGGCTCCGACAGTGGCTGCACCTTCGGCGCGCCAGACCGGTCCTTGGGCTTCTTCTTGGCCTCGCGGTGGGGTCGATCCCGAGAGCCCATCGACGTTTCCTCCGCGCTGGATGGACGGTACCCGGCGCCGCTTCACGCCGGCTCATCCCTCGCTTCACCGGCGGTGCCGCGGCTCGCACGCGATCGCAGCTCGGAGAGCGATTCGGGAAGGTTGCCGGCCGCGATCGCGGCACGGATCCTGGCCATGAAGTCTAGGGTGAAGGTCAGGTTGTGACAAGTTGCGAGCCGGTAGCCGAGCAGCTCGCGGGCCCGGAACAGGTGCGCGATGTAGGCCCGCGAGAATCGCGCGCAGGCAAGGCACCGGCAGTCGTCCTGGATCGGCCGCGGATCGTCGAGGAAGGCCGCGTTCCGGAGGTTGAGCCGCGCCCCCGGGACCCAGACCTGGCCGGTTCGCGCGACCCGCGTCGGCAGCACCGAGTCGAACAGGTCGACGCCCTGGTGCACGGCGTCGAGCAGGTCGTCGGGCGAGCCGAGGCCCATCAGATAGCGCGGCCGCGGATCGTCGTCGAGCAGCGGGATCACGACGTCGAGCGCGTCCTGTCGCTGGACGGCGGTCTCGTCGCCGGCCAGGCCGCCGATGTTCAGGCCGTCGAACGGCAAGCCGGCGATGAACCGCGTCGAGCGCTCCCGGAGCTCCGGGTCGAGGCCGCCCTGGATGACCCCGAACACGGCCTGCGGGCGGCCGCGCGCCTCGGCCTCGCGGCGCGCGGCGAGCAGCGACCGCTCCGCCCCGCGCTGGGTCCGCTCCGTGGCGTCCTCGACGATGCTGCGAGCCGACGACGGGTACACAGGATGGTCGAGGACGACCGCGACATCCGAGTCGAGAGCAGCCTGGATGGCCATCGCCGACTCGGGGGTGAGCCGGTACGTCGCCCCGTCGACGTGGCTCTTGAACGTCGCCCCGTCGTCGTCGATCGAGCGCGAATCGGCCAGCGAGACGACCTGGAACCCACCGGAGTCGGTCAGGATCGGCCGGTCCCAGGACATGAACCGGTGCAGTCCGCCGAGCCGCTCGATCCGGTCGTGGCCGGGACGGAGCAGCAGGTGATAGGTGTTGGCGAGGATGATCGACGCGCCCGCCGCCTCGAGGTCGTCGGGGTGGAGCGACTTCACGCTCGCGTTCGTCCCGACGGGCATGAACTGCGGTGTCTCGACGACGCCATGCGGGAGCGTCAGCCGGCCGAGCCGGGCCCGGGTTCGGCCGTCGGAAGGCGCTGGGGTCAGGATCTCGAAGGTCGAGGCGACGCCGGTGCCCGACACTGCGGGCTCAGCGGCCGTCACGCGCCGGCCGACCCGCCCGCGCCGGCGTCGTCCCAGAGCGGGACGATCTCCGGCTCCGCCCGCCGCGGCGGCGGGATCTCGTACCCGAGGCCGGCCAGGTGCGTCCGTGCGGCCTCGGTCGCGATCCGGCCCTGCGGCGTGCGGTCCAGGAACGCCATCCGGAGCAGGTACGGCTCGTAGACGTCCTCGATCGTCTCGATCTCCTCGGACAGCACGGCGGCGAGGGCCGCCACCCCGACCGGGCCCGAGGCGAACTTCTGGATGATCGCCGCGAGCAGCTTGCGGTCGGTCGAGTCGAGGCCGGCGTCGTCGATCTCGAGGAGGTGCATGGCCTCCACGGCTGCGCCCTCGTCGACCTTGCCGTCGCCCTTCACCTCGGCGTGGTCACGGACGCGCTTGAGCAGCCGGTTGACGATGCGTGGCGTGCCTCGTCCCCGCCGCGCGATCGCAAGGGCCGCCCGGTGGTCGATCTCGATCCCGAGGATCCGCGCCGAGCGCTCGACGATCTCGGTCAGCTCCTCGTCGGCGTAGAAGTCGAGGCGGTAGGTCGCCCCGAACCGGTCGCGGAGGGGGGAGCTGATCCGCCCGGCGCGCGTCGTGGCGCCGACTACCGTGAACGGCTTGAGGCTGAGGCGCAGGCTCCGCGCCGACGGCCCCTTGCCGATCATGACGTCCAGGGCGTAGTCCTCCATCGCCGGGTAGAGGATCTCCTCGACTGCGCGGTTGAGGCGATGGATCTCGTCGATGAACAGGACGTCGCGCTCCTCGAGGCTCGTCAGCACCGCCGCGAGGTCGCCCGGTCGCTCGACCGCGGGACCGCTCGTGTAGCGGACGTTCACCCCGAGCTCGCGGGCGATGATCGTCGCGAGCGTCGTCTTGCCGAGTCCCGGCGGGCCGTACAGCAGGACGTGGTCGGCCGCCTCTCCCCTCGCTCGCGCCGCCGTCAGCAGGATCGAGAGGTTGGCCTTGACCTCGCGCTGCCCGACGTACTCATCGAGGTTGCGCGGCCGCAGCGAGCTCTCGACGACGACGTCGGCGTCGTGCAGGTCCGCGGCGAGGATCCGAGAGGCGTCGTCGACCATCGGTCGCCAGTCTAGCAGTGTTGGTGCGATTTCGTACAGATGTTCGACGATGCCCTAGCTCGCCGCCGCCGCGGAACCTCGCGTCAGTCCTTGGCGAGCACCCGCAGCGCGGCCTTGACCCGCTCCTCCAGCGACGCGCCCGGACCGGCCATGCCGAGCGCGATCCGGGATGCCTCGCGGGCCTCCGGGAGCGAGTAGCCGAGCGCCTGGAGTGCCCCGACCACGTCCCCCTCTCCCCCACCCGGGACGCCCCCGGCGATCACGACGCCGGCCGCCGCCACGCCGGCCGCCGCGACCTTCTCCTTGAGCTCGAAGATGACCCGCTCGGCGAGCTTCTTGCCGATCCCCGGAATCGAGACGAGGACGGCCTGGTCCTGCTGCATGATCGCCAGCTGGAGCTCCGGCGTCGGGCGCGAGCCGACGATCGCCAGGGCGACCTTGGGACCGACCCCCGTGACCGTCAGCAGCAGCCCGAAGAACCCCAGCTCCTCGATCGTCCGGAACCCGTACAGGGCCTGCTGGTCCTCCCGGACCACGTGGTGGGTGAACAGCTTGAGCCGGGACCCGGCGGCGGCCGCCGCGAGCACGGACGGCGAGGCAAAGATCCGGTAGCCGATGCCGCCGACCTCGAGGACGACCGAGTCGAGCGTGACCGCCCCGACCGTCCCGTCGACCGAGGCGATCACGGCTTCGGGGATCAGCCGCCGGAGGTCGCGGGCCGCGCTCGCCGGCCGCGCGACGGAGCATGGCCGTTGCGGCCGGCTAGCCCGTGGCCGTTCGCACGTTCCTTCGCGAGCGCCTCTCGAACCGCGCGGTCGTAGGTGCTCTCGCCGCGGGCCATCGGCTTCACGGCCGCGCGATCGAGCACCGCGGCCCGCGGGTAGTCCCACGCGCGCTCCCGGTTCGCGGCCCAGATCGCGACGGCCAGGGCGTCGGCCGTGTCGTCCGGGCTCGGCGGCGTCGCCAGCGCCAGGCAGACCGCGACCATCCGCCCGACCTGCTCCTTGTCCGCGCCGCCGTAGCCGGTGACCGCGGTCTTGACCTCGTTCGGCGTCGCCTCGCGAACCGGCACCGCGGCCTGCGCCGCCGCGAGGAGGACCACCCCGCGCGCCTGGCCGACCGCGAACGCCGTCTGGGCGTTCTTCGAGAAGAACACGCGCTCCACGGCCACGACGTCGGGCCGATGCAGCGCGATCAGCTCCTCGAGCAGCGCGTGAACCGCGAGGAGGCGCCCCGGCATCGCCTGGTCGGGTGTCGTCGAGAGACAGCCGGCGTCGATCATCCGGAGCCGGGCGCCCGTGCGCTCGACGATCCCCCAACCGAGCGCGGCCGTTCCCGGATCGATGCCGAGGACGATCACGCGGCGGCCCTCCACGCGAGGGGCCGCGGCATCACCCCGCGACCTCGGCGAACAGCTCCTCGGGGATGTCGAAGTTGGCCGTCACGCGCTGGACGTCGTCGAGGTCCTCGAGCGACTCGACGAGCCGGAGGTTCTGGCGGGCGCGCTGCCCGTCGAGCTCGACGCTCGTCTTGGCGACCATGGTGGACTCGGCCGATTCGATGGGCAGTCCGGCCGATTCGAGCTGCTTGCGGACGGACTCGAGGTCGCCCGGGGTGGTGTAGATCTCGATATGGTCGCCGGCGCTCGTATCGACGTCGTCGGCCCCGGCATCGATCGCCGCGAGCGCGATCTCGTCCGCGTCGCGGCCGTCGGCCGGGATGGAGATGAGGCCCCGCGGCTCGAACTGCCAGGCGACGGCCCCGGAGCCGGCCAGCTGCCCGCCGGCCTTGGTGAACAGTGATCGAACCTCGGCCGCGGTGCGGTTGCGATTGTCGGTCTGGGCCTCGACGAGGACGGCCACGCCTCCCGGGCCGTAGCCCTCGTAGACGATCTCCTCGAACTGCTCCGCCTCGCCCCCTCCGGTCGCCCGCTCGATCGCCCGCTTGATGTTCTCGGACGGCATGTTGATCGGCGGCCGGCGGGCCTTGTCGACTGCGAGCCGGAGCCGGTAGTTGGCCTCGGGATCGGCGCCACCCTGCCGGGCGGCGATCATGATCTCGCGCGTGACCTTCGTGAACAGGGCCCCGCGGCGCGCGTCGTTGGCGCCTTTCTGGCGCTTGATCGTGCTCCATTTGGAGTGTCCTGACATCGGCCGGGAGTATACCGGACTATCATGGCCGGACCCCCTTTGACACTGCCCTTCCACCGCGAGGATCGAACCCCAGATGACCATGAAGAGCGTCGATTTGGCCCACCTCCGGAGCGTCGTCCTGGCCGGTCACGCGGGGTCCGGCAAGACGACGCTCGCCGAGCAGCTGCTCTTTCGAGCCGGCGCCGTCTCGCGCCTCGGCAAGGTCGATGACGGGACCTCCCACCTCGACTTCGAGCCCGAGGAGCAGAAGCGGCGCGAGTCGCTGAGCCTGGCCGTCGCGACGTTCGAGGCCGATGGGACGCGGGTCACGCTCGTCGACACGCCCGGTTACCTCGACTTCCTGGCCGAGGTGATCTCCGGCTTCGAGGCCGTCGATGGCGCGATCTTCGTGACCGACGCGACCGGGAGCGTCGAGGCCGGCCTGGAGCAGGCCGTCGCGCTCGGGCGGAGCACCGGCACCGCGGCCTGCTTCTTCATCAACAAGTGCGACAAGGAGAACGCGGACCCGACCCGCGCCCTCGACGACCTGCGGTCGACCTTCGGCAACAAGATCGCGCCGCTCCAGCTCGCGATCGGGCACGCGGCGTCGTTCTCGGGCTACGTCGACCTCGTCCACCGCAAGGCCTACAAGGTCGAGGGCGGCAAGGAGGTCGAGGTCCCGGTACCGGCCGGCATGGAGGACGAGGTCGCCCGCCGGCGTGACCAGCTCCTCGAGGCGGCCGTCGAGGCGGACGATGAGGTGCTGATGAAGTACCTCGAGGGCGAGGAGATCTCCGACCCGGAGCTCGAAGCCTGCCTCCACAAGGGGGTCAAGGATTCGGTCCTCGCCCCGGTCCTCGTCGGCAGCGCGGCGACGGGGATCGGCCTCCACGGCCTCCTCGACGCCATCCTGAGGTACCTCCCGTCCCCCGGCGAGACGGGCGCCGTCACGGCGATCGACAAGGGTGGCGCGAGCATCGACGTCGCGCCCGACCCGAGCGGCCCGCTCCTCGCCCGGGTCTTCAAGACGGCCGCCGACCCGTTCGTCGGCCGCCTGACGTACATCCGGGTCCTGTCCGGCACCCTCAACTCGCAGGGTCACGCCTGGAACACGACGCGGAACGCCGACGAGCGGATCGGTCAGCTGCTCCTCCTCCACGGCAAGGAGCAGGAGCCGACCGGCGAGCTGAAGGCCGGCGAGATCGGCGCCGTGGCCAAGCTCGCCGTCACCGCGACCGGCGACACCCTGGCGACGAAGGAGCGGCCGCTCGCGCTGCCGTCCATCGCCTTCCCCGAGCCGACGCTCGTCATGGCCATCGAGCCGCAGACCAAGGCCGACCTGGACAAGATGGGCCCGGCCCTCCAGCGGATGCTCGAGGAGGAACCAGCGGCGCGGGTCGAGCGGAGCGACACCGGCGAGCAGCTCCTCAGGACCATGGGCGAGGCCCAGGCGGCGGTGATCCTCGAGCGGCTCAAGCGCAAGTTCGGCTCCGCGGTCGTGACCCACGTCCCCAAGGTCTCGTACCGCGAGTCGATCCGCGGCAAGGCCCAGGCCCACGGCCGCTACAAGAAGCAGACCGGCGGCCACGGGATGTTCGGCGACGTCTGGATCGAGATCGAGCCGAACCCCGGCGGCGGCGTCACATTCGCCGAGCGCGTCGTCGGCGGCGCCGTTCCGCGGCAATTCTTCCCGGGCGTCGAGAAGGGCATCCGCGAGACGGCCGCCGAGGGCGTCATCGCCGGCTACCCGCTGTCGGACTTCAAGGCCACGCTGTACGACGGCTCGTTCCATACCGTCGACTCGAACGAGCTGTCGTTCAAGATCGCGGCCTCGATGGCCCTCAAGGACGGGGTCATGCAGGCCAAGCCGGTCCTCCTCGAGCCGATCATGAGCGTCGAGATCCGGGTTCCCGAGGCGTTCATGGGCGAGGTCAACCGCGACCTGAACGGCCGACGGGGCCGCGTCCTGGGGATGGACATCCGGGACGGGCTGCAGGTCATCAGCGCCAACGTCCCGCAGTCGGAGCTCTTCAGCTACGCCACCGAGCTGCGGTCGCTGACCGGCGGCCGTGGCACCTTCAGTGCGACCCTCGACCGCTACGAGGAGGTGCCCCAGCACCTCGCCGAAAAGGTCATCCAGGAGCACCGCAAGGAGTCGGACGGCACCGGGCACTGATCACGCCCGCACGTCGGGCGAGGTGCGACCACCACCCCGTGCCTGTTTGCCCGCGCCCGCCGCCCGCGGTCAGCCACCAGGCGCCCGCCGCCCGCGGTCAGACACCAGGCGCCCGCCGACCGGGGACATACAACAGGCACAGGACGACCGCGCAGCCACCCGGCGCCTCCAGCGACGAGCAGGATACGAGAGG
>JBQGDI010000081.1:0-16297 GCA_052038965.1 Candidatus Limnocylindrales bacterium
CTGGCCTACGCGATCGCGATCGAGGAGATCGGTCGGGTGTGGGGCTCGCTCGGCCTGATCGTCGCCGCGCACACCAGCCTCGGCTGCGGTCCCCTGCACCTCGCCGGCACGAAGGAGCAGAAGGACCGCTACCTCAGGCCCATGGCCTCGGGCCAGGTCATCGGGGCCTACGGCCTGACCGAGCCGGGGGCCGGCTCGGACGCCGGGGGCACCCGGACGACCGCCAAGCTCGACGATTCGACCGACGAGTGGGTCATCGACGGTGGCAAGCGCTTCATCACCAACGCCGGCCAGGCCGGGACGTACATCATCACCGCGCGGACCGGCAGCAAGGCCGACCGGCAGGCGGAGATCAGCGCCTTCATCCTGCCTGCTGACACGCCCGGGTTCCGCGTCCTGCGGATCGAGGACAAGCTCGGGCTGCACGCGTCGGCGACCGGCGAGCTCGTCTTCGACGGCTGTCGAGTCGCGGCCGACCACCTCCTCGGGACACGCGGTGACGGCTTCCGGACGTTCCTGAAGATCCTCGATGGCGGCCGGATCAGCATCGGCGCCCTCGCCGTCGGCCTGGCCCAGGCGGCCTATGACGCCAGCGTTCCGTATGCCCAGACCCGCGAGCAGTTCGGCCGGCCGATCGGCAGCTTCCAGGGCGTCGCGTTCATGATCGCCGACATGGCGACCGAGATCGAGGCGGCTCGTGCACTCGTCTGGCGAGCGGCCTGGCTGAAGGACCAGGGTCGCGACTACTCGCTCGCAGCCGCCCAGGCCAAGCTCTTCGCGTCGGAGGTCAGCTCGCGGGCCACGAACGCCGCGATCCAGGTCCACGGCGGCTACGGGTATGTCACGGAGTATCCGGTCGAGCGGTTCCTGCGCGATGCCAAGCTGACCGAGATCGGCGAGGGCACGAGCCAGGTCCAGCGCCTCGTGATCGCCCGGAAGATCCTCGGCCTCCGGATCCTGTAGGCGGCCGCCAGCTCGCGGTCAATTGACCGCGACGAGGCGGACGTTGAGGCGGAACTCGTCGTCCTTCCCGACGCAGGTCTGGAGGGTCATGCTCGGGACGGGCTGGTCGGCGATCGCCCAGTGCGATTCCTCGGGTCGGACGACGCGCCACTCGGTGATCCGGTACTTGCGGACCTTGCCGGCGTCGTTGGCGTAGTAGGCGACCATCCCGACCCGGAGCTGGCCCCTGACGTAGGCGTCGTGGAGCGGCTTCATGACACTCGACGCGTGCCCGAGCAGGTAGACGTTGTTCTGGCCCGCGCACCACCAGCGGTAGACGTAGTGGTCGGGCGGCCGCTTCCGCGGACAGGGGTAGTCGTAGACCTTCCTGTTGATGCCCAAGGCGGGCATCCAGAAGTGGTTCCGGCCGGTGTAGCGGGTGGCTTGGCGGGTGACCGTGGTCGAGGCGGTCGGCTTCGCCGGCTGCGTCTCCGCGATTGGCGCGGCGGGCTTCGGGGTGGCGGTCGGGTCGGGCGCGAGCGCGCGGAGCTCCGGGCCCGTCGGGATCTCGTCGGTCCAGGCGTACAGGTCCGCGGCGGGTGGAGCCGTGGGCAGCACGTCCGGTGCCGCCGCCTCGCCGAGGACCTGTTGGTCCGGGCGTTGGGGACCGGTGGCGGCGGGCTCGGGGGCCCCGGTGAGCTGCAATCCGGCGAGGCCGGTCGAGCCGCCCGCGACCAGGGCGACGACGAGCAGGGGCAGCGCGACGAGGTTGCGGAGGCGGCGTGCCTGTGCGTCCATGGGTGACAGGCTCGGTTCCAGGACGCACCACGGCCGCCACCCGGTGGTCCCGAGGCGAGTGGCCAAACCGAACGGTCCCGGGTCCGGTCCCGGCCCGCGGTACGGGAGGAACGTCAGTTGCCCGCGCGCACCACGTGCCGCGACTCAGGGCGCGCGCCGGCTCCGCCCGTTGCGACCCCGCACCCTGCGGCTCAGCCGCCGCTGCCGGATGCCTCCTGCAGGGCTCGCCGGACCGCGGCCTCGAACTCACGGCCCCACGGTCCCTGGCCGGCCAGGACGTACGGCGAGGGATCGACGAGCTCGACCGCGCCCGGGTCGTCGACCCAGCTGGCGACGCACGCCTCGGCGTCGGCGCGGCGCCGCTCCCAAACCTCGCGGTTCCGGAAGATGTAGATCCGGAGGGTCACCGGCCTCGCCTGGTCGAGTCCGGCGGCCTCGAAGCGGATCGCCGTCGGGCTGAGGGTCGCATCGGCGCAGCCGTCGTCGCCGGACACCCAGTTCGCGGCGTTGACGCCGAACCGGCCGAGCTGAGCCACGATCTCGGGGAAGGATTCCGGGGCGTGGGTCGGCGGCGTTTCGAGGACCTCGCCGCAGCCGCCGGCGACGATCGTGACGATCGCGACGAGCGCCACGGCGAGGGACCGTCGGGCCGGCCGTCGCCACCGGACCGGCATCACGCTCGGCCCCGCCGCTTGCGGGCGAGCGCCTCGAACGGCTCGAGGGCCCCGGGGTCCGCGAGCGCGTCGCGGGATGCCGCATCGTCGACCGGCATGCCGAGCAGGATCCGCTTGACCGGGACCTCGAGCTTCTTGCCCGAGAGCGTCCGCGGGATGACCGGCACCCCGAGGATCCGGTCGGGCACGTGGCGGGGCGACAGCTCCTCGCGGAGCTCGGCCGCGATCCTGGTCCGAAGCTCGTCGTCGAGCGGCCGGCCGTCTCGCGCGGCGACGAAGAGCAGCAACTCGCCCGGGCCACCGGCCTCGTCCTCGAGGTGTACGACCAGCGAGTCGGCGATCTCGGGCAGGGCTTCGACGACCCCGTAGAACTCGGCGGTCCCGATCCGCACGCCGCCCCGCTTGAGGGTGGCATCGCTTCGGCCGGTGATGACGCACGAGCCGCGGTCGGTGATCGTCAGCCAGTCGCCATGCCGCCAGACGCCCGGGTAAGTCGAGAAGTACGCCTCCCGGAGGCGCGAGCCGTCGCGGTCCCCCCACAGCGCGACCGGCATCGAGGGCATCGGGGCGGTGATGACCAGCTCGCCCTCGCGTCCGATCACGGAGTGACCCGCCTCGTCGAAGGCCTCGACCCGCGCGCCGAGCATCCGGCAGCTGATCTCGCCGGCCCAGACGGGCACGAGCGGGCACGGCCCGAGGAAGCCCGTGCAGAGATCGGTCCCGCCGCTGAGGGACCCAACCGGGATCGACGCGGACACCGCATCGCGGGCCCACTGGAAGCCGGCCGGGGGCAGCGGCGCACCGGTCGAGCCGACACCGCGCAGCGCGGACAGGTCGAGGTCGCGGCCCGGAGCCAGGCCGGCCTTCCGGCAGGCCATCAGGAATGGCGCGCTCGCGCCGAAGTAGGTCGTGTCGGTCTCGGCCGCCATCCGCCACAGCGCCGACAGGTCAGGGTCGGCGGGGTCGCCGTCGAAGGTCACGACGGTCGCGCCGACGACAAGGCCGGAGACGAGGTAGTTCCACATCATCCAGCCGGTCGTGGTGAACCAGAAGAAGCGATCGTCGGGGCCGAGGTCGGTGTGGAGCGCGAGGGCCTTCAGGTGCTCCAGCAGGATCCCGCCGTGACCGTGGACGATCGGCTTCGGCAGGCCGGTCGTGCCGGACGAGTAGAGGATGTACAGCGGGTGGTCGAACGGCACGGCCTCGAACGCCAGGGCCGCCGGCTCGGCCAGCAGGTCGTCCCACCCGACTGCGTCGTCGAGGCCCGGCCGACGATCGCTCGCGAGGTACGACACGATCACGGTCGATCGCAGCGACGGCAGCTTGGTTCGGATCTCTGTCAGCTCGGCGACCTTGTCGACGATTCGCTGGCCGTAGCGGTACCCGTCGACCGCGATCAGGACCTTGGGCTCGATCTGGCCGAAGCGGTCGATGACGGCCCGCAGCCCGAACTCCGGCGCGCACGACGACCAGGTCGCACCGAGGCTCGCCGTGGCGAGCATCGCCACGATCGCCTCCGGTATGTTCGGGACGAACCCGGCGACGCGATCGCCCCGCCGGACACCGAGTCGAACGAGGCCGGCGCGGCAGCGCGCGACCTGTTCGCGAAGCTCGTCCGCGGTCAGCTCGACGGGACCCCGCGACTGGGACCGGCCGAGGACCACGACGTCCTCCGACCTGCGGCCCGGGAGGCGGAGGGCGTGCTCGGCGTAGTTGAGGGTGGCGCCCGGGAACCACCGCGCGCCGGGCATCGATGGGTCCGCGAGGTCGGCGATCGGCGGGGCATGCGCCTGGACCTCGAAGTGGTCCCAGACGCTCCGCCAGAAGGTGCCTGGATCGTCCACCGACCAGCGCCACGCCGCCTCGTAGTCGGCAAACGCGAGTCCGCGCCGTGAGGCCAGCCAGTCGAGGTAGCGGCCCATCCGCGAGCGCTGGCGAGCGTCGGGCGGGGGGGTCCACAGGAGGTCGGGCGCGCGTCCGCGGCGCGGTTCGGCGGTCACGGGGCCACGGTAGCGCAGCACCTCGGAGGCCCGGGCGTGGAAGCCGCCCCGGTCCCGATGCCCGTCGCCGGAATATTCCCGCCACGGGCATGGGGAGGACAGAGACGGTCACGAACCCGCCCGGTCAGGGCCGGCGTCAGTCGCGGACGCCGGCCCAGCGCTCGTACACGACGGCGACAGCGACCTTCGTCTGGAAGCCGCTGCCCTCCTGGCCCATGAACGTCCCGCCGTGGCGCAGGGGCATGGTCGTCATCGACAGGATCCGCAGGCCGGACGCGGCGCGCCGGTCGGCGTCGGCGGCGATCGCCGCGAAGATCCACTCCGGGTCCAGCTCCGCCCCCGTGTCGGCCGGTTGGTAGACGACGACCAGGTGGTCCGGTCCGGCAGTGGATTCGGTCGTCGACAGGCCCTCGAGGGCCACCGGGCCATCCATCCCCGGGTCCATCACGAACCTCCTCGTGCACGGCGTTTCGCCTCGCGCAGCCGGGCCAGCGTATCGGCCTGCGCCTCGGCCGCGGGTGTCGCCGGGTGCGGTATCGCCGTCGCCGGGTTCGAGAGCGGCGCCGCCTCCCGTGGCGGGGCCTCCAGGCCCGCCGTCGTGGAGCCGTCCCCGGCCCCCCCGACGGGCGACGGCGAAGCGGCACCAGGCTCCGCCGCGGAGATGGCCGCGTCGGCCGGGCCGCGGAGCAGCGCGGCGCGCGCCGAGGCTCCGCCGGCCCGCTCGCGAGCCGCCAGCATGCCCTCGGCAGCGGCCGTCCGTGGCGCGGCCGCGCGCCGACCACGCCACGTCCGACCGACCCACGCTCGAGCATCGGCAAGCTCCCGCCGACCGAGCGAGACGCGCCGCAGCGCGATGTCGAGTGGCCACAGGAGGAGCGCGAGGATGAGGAGCCACGGCCACAGCTCGGTGAAGGACGAGGTCGTTCGCAGGTCGTGGCGCCATGGGTCGGTCGGCAGGACGATCTCGCGCCCGCCGGTCGCCGACCGCAGCGCGGCGAGGAGCGGCGCGTTGACACCGAGCAGGCGGTACTCCGCGGCCACCGGCTCGACCAGCCCGACGGTCCGCCCGAGCGCCGGCGAGCCCGGCCGGGTCTGCGTGATCCGAACGGCGTACGCGCCCGACTCGATCTCGCCAAGATCGATCTCGTAGACGCCCGGCGCGACTTGGTCGAGGACGGCGTCGATCGGGTCGAGCGTCGGGCCAACGATCGTCGCGATCGTTCGATAGAAGTCTCGCGGCGAGCCATCCGACTCGACGCTCTCGACATGGAGCCGCGTCCGACCCGTGATCGTCTGGAACGACGCCTCGATCCCGCCGGCTTCCTCGCCGGGGAAGGTCCACGCAACGAGCTGGCTGAAGAAGCGGCTGAAGCCCTGCCAGCCGACCCAGTTGCGGGCCCAGCGGCCGGTGGAGTCGGACGTCCAGGCCACCGAGCGCCCGAGGCCGTACTGCCACTGGGCCAGGAGCGGGTCGTCGCGGGCGCTGACGAGGACCGTCTGCGCGGCCGACTTCGCGGTCGTGCCGTTGTAGCCGAGGAGCCGCGGGAAACCCTGCTCAAGGCCTCGAACGATCGGTGACGCGGAGACCTGGATCGGGAAGAACTCCTCCTCGATGATCTGCTGGCCGGCGACCTGCTGGGTCTCCTTGAGGAAGATGTCCGGGATCGACTGGACGTTGACGGCGTTGTAGAACCGCCCGCCGCCCTGCTTCGCGAGGTTCTCCAGGAACGGGTTCGAGCCGCCGCCGGCGCCGACGGTCGAGAGCGTGATCCCGGCGGCCTTCATCCGCCCCAGGATCTCGTCGTACTGGCCGGAGGTGGACCAGCCGTCGGTCAGGAGGATGATGTGGCGCCGAGTCGCGGTCGCCTTCTCGAGCGACTGCACGGCCTGGTCGATGCCGGTGAAGATGTTCGTCTGGCCGTTCGGCTGGATGCCGCCGAGCAGGCCGCCGACGTCGCCGACCTGGCCGAGCGGCTTCGTGTCGATGATCCAGTGGGCCTGTTCGTCAAAGGCCACGACGCCGAACTCATCGCGGGCCGTCAGCGCGGCCGCCGCACGCAGGATCGCCTCCTTGCCGATGTCGGTCTTGCGCGTCCCCTGGATCTGGCCGCCGCCCCCGCCCCCGAAGGTGTTGCAGTGGCAGGCGTCCATCGAGCCCGACTTGTCGATGACGACGACGAGGGCGATGTCCGGCTCGCGCTCGCGGTTCCGGACGCCCATGTCGACCGGCAGGAGCTCCTCCATCGCCGTCTTCGTGTAGCCGCCCGCGCCGTAGGCATCGGGCCCACCGACCATGACCACGCCGCGGCCGAGGTCCCGCACGTAGACCTGGAGGGCCGTCAGCTGGCGATCGCTGAACCGGGTTCGCGGGACGTCGACGACGACGATGCTGTCGTAGGTCACGAGGCCGGCGAAGTCGGTCGGCAGCGCCTCCGGGACGATCGAATCGACCTGCTGACCCTCGGTCTCGAGGGCTCTGACGAGCTCGGCCGCGACCAATTGGTTCCCGGCGAGCACGAGGATTCGCGGCTCGCCCTTGACGATCGTGTTCGAGTCGGCCCGGTCGTTCTGGCTGAAGGTGTCGCGCGCCGCCTCGACGACCGCCCGGAAGGTGTGGAAGCCCGGCTCCGTCGGCTTGACCCGGAAGACGAGGCGGTTCGCGCCGGGCTTCAGGTCCGTCCGTTCCGTCGCGACGACGGCGCCGTCGGCGTACAGGCGGACGGTTGCCGGCTGCGCGACGCTCGACGCGATATCGACGATGGCCTCGATCTCCTCGCCCAGCCGAGCCGTCGAGGGCGTCGTGAGTCGCTCGACGAGGACCTCCTCGCTGTCGGTCAGGCCGATGACCATCGTCTCGACCTGGATGCCCCGGGCGGCCGCGAAGGCGGCCTCGCGCTGGCCCCGGCCGGTCGTGTCGTTGCCGTCCGAGAGGAGGACGATCCGCTTCTGCGCCGCGTCCGGGAACAGCGCCGTGGCCAGGCGGAGAGCCGCGCCGACGTCCGTTGCGCTCTGGGCCGGAACGCTCCGGAACCGATCGATCTCGCGCAACTCCTCGGGCAGCCGCTCGACGAGCGCGTCGCGACCGAAGGCCACGATCCCCGCCTGATCGCCCTCCGGCATCTCGTCGAGGGTCTCGCGCAGGAACGCCAGGGCGTTCTCTCGGCCGTCCCGACCCACGCTGTCGGACAGGTCGACGACGAAGACCGTGGCGAGGCGGTCGACCGGCAGCACGAGCTGGAAGCCGGCAAGGGCGAACACGAGCGAGGCGAGGAGGACCGTCCGGAGGATGACGGCCGCCCGCCGCCGGGCAGCGCCGATCCGCCGGCGCGCGGCGAGCCATGGGACGATCGTGACCACGAACAACGGCACGAGGAGCAGCAGCCAGGTCGGGCTCTCGAACCGGATGCCCATCAGGCGCGGGCTCCACGCAGGTTCCGCCACAGCCGCGTGACGGCGTCACGGTGGTAGACGAGCCACTCGATGAGCAGGAACGCCAGGACCAGCAGGACCACCGGGATCCACAGCTCGTCGCGGGCGACCGGCGACCCCTCGGTCCCGGCGCCGCCGGCCCCGGGCGAGGCGGACGGCCCGGCGATCGCGGTGGGCGCCGGTGTGGGCGTCGTCGTCGGCGTGCCCGAGGCCGCGGGGCCGGCGCTCTGCCCTGGCTGGCGACCGAGCGCGACGAGCTCCGATGGGGACCCGGGCGCGATGTTGCTCTCCGACGGATCGAACAGGTCCACGGCGAATCGCACGGGAGCGTCGGGGTTGGCCGGCGGCGCCGTCGGGACGGGTGTCGGCGAGACGCCCGGGGCGAGCGTCGGCGCGGGGGTCGGGCTGCCGCTGGCCGTCGCCGCGGGCGTGGCCGTCGGGCCGAGGCTGGGCGCCGCGGTCGGTTCGGGGTAGATCGCGACGGCGGTGTACACGCCGAGCTCGTCGGTCTGGCTGAATGCCACCGACGGCGCGCCGGGCGTCGCCGGCGCGAGCTCGACGGTCGAGCCGTCGGGGCGGGTGACGATCAGCTTCTCCGCACCCGCGGGCAGCGGCAACGTCACCGGGTCACCAGGGGCGATCGCGGACGTCGGCGCGGCGGAGCCGCCGAGCAGCTCACCGGTGAGATTGGCGATCAGGATCGGAAAGGCGACCTGGAGCGGCAGGTCGGAGTTCCGCGGCAGGAATGCCAGGACGCCGGTCCGCTGGCCGGCGCGCTCGCCGACGTACAGCAGTGGTGAGCCCTGCGGACCCGGGATCACCGGCCGGGCCCAGGCCGGCAGGACCAGCTTGGTCGCCTTGCCGATGTGGGTCGTCGTCAGGTCGACGTAGCGCAGGATCGGCTCGTCCGGCGAGAGAGTCCCGATGCCGGGGTCGGTGAGCGTGCCGGTGACCTCGCCGAGGTCGCTGTCGTCGGGCGGGGCGATGGCCAGGATCGCGCCCGTCGCCGGCAGCTCGTCGGGCAGGGTGCCCTCGCAGACGATCAGGTCGAACAGCTCGGGATGGGTCGCCGGACCGTAGTCGTCCGGCTCGACGCCGTACAGCTCGGTGTTGGGCAGGTACGTCAGCGCTGTCTCGAGGTACGGATCGCCCTCGGACACGAGGAGGATTCGCCGCAGCCGGTCCGGCGGGACGATCGCCCATGCCCGGTCGTCGAGCGCCAGCGCGTCGGGGCTGCCACCCTCCAGCCGGACCTCGAGCACCGAGGCCTCGCGCGGGACGTCGTCGATCACGACCTCGGTCCGGGTCTGCGGGTCGAGGGTCAT
The DNA here is from genome assembly GCA_052038965.1 of Candidatus Limnocylindrales bacterium. Lineage (GTDB taxonomy): Bacteria > Chloroflexota > Limnocylindria > Limnocylindrales > CSP1-4 > UBA5189. Next base: position 9,169 of record JBQGDI010000081.1, read on the forward strand.
GAGGTCGCGGGCCTCGAGCAGGATCCCGTCGCCGTACAGCTCGAGGCGCCGGCCCTCGGCCGGCTCGATGTCAAGGTTCGCGACGCTCACGAAGACGGACCGGGTCACGCCCGACGACGATGGCCGGACGGCCAGCGCGATGATCGCCTGGTTGCGCCGCTCGCGACCGACCTGGAGGACCTTGACCGGGTGGTCGAGGCGCGCCGTCGGCTTCGCGGCCAGGGCGACGTCGGTCGCGACGATGATCTCGGCGCTGCCGGTCCGCGCCGCGAGGGCGTTGGCGAGGTTGAGGGCGTCCGCGAGGTCCCCGGTCGCGGCGTCGACCGTCACGCCGTCGATCGCGGCCCGAACCCGGCCGAGGTCGCTCGTCCCGTTGACGACGACACGGGCCGTCCGCCCGGCGGCGATGACGCTGACCTTGCCGTTGGCCGGGAGATCGCGCAGCGCCGCGTAGATGAGCTCCTTCGCGGCACTGAGCCGGTTCGGGCCGATGTCGGTCGCGGCCATGCTGGCGGAGGTGTCGAGGACGATGACGACGTCGCCCGCGAGGCCGGCGGGGCGCTCGAGGAACGGTCGCGCGGCCAGCAACGCGAGGAGGACGACCAGGAGCAGCTGCAGGAGCAGCAGCAGGCTCCGTCGCAGGCGCTGCCACGGCGCATTGGCCTCGACGTCCGCGACGAGCCGCTGCCAGAGGAGCGTCGACGACACGGCGTGCGGATCGCGGCGGAGCTTCAGCAGGTACATCGCCAGCACGACCGGGACGAACAGCAGGCCCAGCAGCGCCAGCGGTGACAGGAACGGCATCACCCGGCCCGCCTACCCGAGCACGCGCCGGCGCCGCAGCTCGGCGAACACGAGCTCCGCGAGCGGCACGTCGGTCGACAGCGGGACGTACGTCGCGCGGCGCTTCGAGGCGAGGTCCGCGAAACCTTCCCGCCACGCCTCGAGGCGGCGCTTGTAGTCGTCGAGCGTCGCGAGGTCGATCGTGACGTCGAGGCCCTCGCCGCTCTCGCTGTCGACGAGCCGCAAGTCGCCCTCGATCTGGGGGTCGAGCTCCTCGGGCGAGAGCAGGTGCAGGACGATCAGCTCGGAGCCGGTCGCCGCGAGCTCCCGGATGACCTTGTCGGCGGCTGGATCGAGGAGGTCGGACAGCAGGACGATGACGCCGCGGCCCTTGAGCTGCGCGCCGGCGTGGCGGACCGCCGCGACGAGGTCCGTGGGGCCGTCGGCGGCGGCGATCCCCGACAGGGCCGCGAGCAGACGGAACACCCGCCCGGAGCCGCGCAGCGCGACCTGCCGGCGCCCGGCGCGACCAGCGAGACCAGTCACTGCGACGCGGTCCTCGGAGGCGAGGCCGATGTACCCGAGGGCGGCCGCCGCGCGCTTCGCGAACAGCAGCTTCGGTGGCTGGCCGGCCGCCATCGAGGCCGAGGCGTCGACGAGGAAGTGGATCGTGACGTCCTCCTCCTCGACGTACAGCTTGATGAACAGCTTCTCGAGCCGGGCCAGGACGTTCCAGTCGAGGAGTCGCAGGTCGTCGCCGAGGGCGTAGTCGCGGAAGTCCGCGAACTCAACGGACTGCCCGCGCTTGACCGACCGCCGGCCGCCCTTGAGGCCGCCGCGGACCGGCGCCTTCATCAGGACCTGGAGCCGCTCCAGCTGCCGGAGGAAGCCCTCGTCGAAGACGGTCGGATCGACGTCGGACGGCAGGAAGGCGGGACGCTCCGTGGCCCCGGTTGCCGCGTCGGTCCGCTCGGTCGTCATCGACGCTCGCTCGCCGAGGCGGTCGCGGACGGGCCGTGCTGAACCACCGGTCCAGGCCACGCGGCGATGGGTCGAGGCCCCGCGCCGAGCGCCCCGTGACGCGTCGCGGTCATGCTGACCGCCGTTACTCGACCGCCGGGGGCGCGACCGCGTCGAGGACCGAGCGGACGATCGCCTCGGGCGTGATGCCCTCGGCCTCGCCCTCGAAGTTCAGGATCACGCGATGCCGGAGGGACGGCAGGGCCACCGTCTGGATGTCCTCGATCGAGACGTTGAACCGGCCGTCGAGCAGGGCGTAGATCTTGCCGCCGGTCACGAGCGCCTGGGCGCCGCGCGGTGAGCCGCCGTAGCGGACGTAGTCCCTGACCAGTTGCGGCGCCCGCGGTTGGTCTGGATGCGTCGCCGAAAGGAGGCCGACCGCGTAGGCCGTGATATGCGGCGCGATCGGCACGGCGCGCGCGAGGCGCTGCATCTCCACGATCTCGGCGGCATCGGCGACCTTGGACGTCGTCGGCACCTCGGCGCCGGTCGTGCGGTCCATGATCGCGATCAGGTCTTCCTCCGACGGGAAGGGGACCATGACCTTGAACAGGAACCGGTCGAGCTGGGCCTCCGGGAGTGGGTAGGTGCCCTCCATCTCGAGGGGGTTCTGGGTCGCCAGCACGAAGAACGGCGGGTCGAGCGGGAAGCGCTGCCGGGCGACCGTGACCTGGTGCTCCTGCATCGCCTCCAGCAGGCTGGACTGGGTCTTCGGGGTCGCTCGGTTGATCTCGTCGGCCAGGACGAGGTTGGCGAAGATTGGCCCGGACTGGAACCGGAAGATCCGCTTGCCCTCCTCCTCGACGAGGATGTTCGTGCCGGTGATGTCGGCCGGCATGAGGTCGGGCGTGAACTGGATCCGGTTGAACGTGCAGTCAATGACCTCGCCGATCGTCCGGATCAGCATCGTCTTGCCGAGGCCCGGAACGCCCTCGAGGAGCGCGTGGCTGTTCGCGAGCAGGGCCGTGAGCGTCTGCCGGACCAGCTCGCGCTGGCCGACGATGACCTTGCCGACCTCGCGCTCGATCGCGGCGGCTCGCTCGGCGAACGCCTCGGGCGCGAGGCGCGGGGCGCTCTCCTGCGCCGTCGTCGTGTCCATCTACTCCTCCGTCGCCGCCGGGCGGCTCTGCCGTCAGTTGCTCGGATCGAGCGAGCTGAAGTAGTCCTTCACGAAGTCCTTGACCGAGAGCGGGACGTAACCGCGCTCGAGGGTCGTGAGCGCGAAGTTGTAGAAGTCGGCGTAAACCTGCTGGTAGCCGACGTACGACCCGGGGTCGATGCCGGCACCCTGCTGGTTGCCCTGGTAGCTCTGGCCCGTCCCGCCGGAGCCGGAGATGTACGAGGGTTCGCCGGGCCGTCCGAGCCGATCGAACGGGGCGAAGATGTCGCCGAGGTCGCCACCCAGCTCCGACGGGCGGTTGGGGTTCACGGGGCCGCCGAGGTTCGACGTGCCGCCGAAGCCCGATCCCAGGTACTGGGCATTCGAGCCGCCGCCGCCGATCGAGCCCTGGCCCTGGCCGCCCTGACCCTGGCCACCCTGGCCACCCTGGCCGCCCTGGCCACCGTGGCCGCCTTGCTGGCCACACTGTCCGCCTTGCTGGCCACCCTGGCCGCCTTGCTGACCGCCTTGCTGGCCACCCTGGCCGCCTTGCTGACCGCCCTGCTGGCCGCCCTGCTGACCGCCCTGCTGGCCGCCCTGCTGACCCTGCTGACCACCTTGCTGGCCGCCCTGCTGACCACCCTGGCCGGGCTGTCCGGCACTCGCCGAGAGGTCACGGCGGGCATCTTGGAGCTGATTGGCCGCCGCGGTCAGGTCGCGGTTCGTGGCGATGCGGTCGGACGCGTTGCCGAGCGCGTCGGCCAGCCGGTCGAGGGCCGCCTCCGCACTCGCAGTGTCGCCGTTGGCGAGCGATTGGGCCGCGTCACGGAGCGCCTGGCCCGCGTTCCCGCCGGCCTGGCCGGCCGCACCCTCGAGCTCGCTCAGCTTGCGCGCAAGCTCCTTGCGCTCCTCTTCGGTGAGGTCCTTGACCTTGTCGGACAGATCGCGGAGGTCATCCGCGGCCTCCTTCGGATCGCCATCGCGATTCGCCTCGGGGTTGCCGGTCGCGGCCCGCGACAGCGAGCGGCTCAGCGCGGACAGCGCCGCGGCGCGCTGCTCGTTCGCGGGATCGAGCTGGGCGCGGAGCGCGGCCTCGATCGAGCCGAGCTTGGCGAGGTTCGCATCGAGCTGATCGGGATTGTTCCGAAGCTGCTTCGCCAGCTCTCGCAGCTCCTGGGCCAAGCGGGTCCGCGGATCGTCCGCCGAGGCGCCCTTCTTCTCGAGCTCCTCGGCAAGCTTGTCCAGCTTGTCGGCCTGGGACTGGGCCTCCTCGCGGATCTGCTGCGCCTGGGCGATCGCCGCGTCCTGGGGGTTCGGCAGGACGAGCACAGGTGTCAGGACGAGCAGCGCCATGACGGCCACGGCCGCCGGGCGACGCGAGAAGCGCGGCCGGAACAGGCCCGGCCGCACGGTCCGCATGGCGGCCAGCGCGTCGCGGCGCTGGCGCCGAACGAACAGGTCGAGCTCCGCCTCCGGGTCGAGCGACGGGTCGACAGGCCGGACGCCGCCCTCGGGAGGCTCCGGGCTGACGTCGACGACGACGCCGGGCGCCGCGGGACCGGCGGTCTGCGGGAACGCGATGGCGAGTGCAAGGGCGCTGGCCGCCCGGTCACCGAGGCCGCCCTCGCGGTCCACCGCGAGCGCCGCCTCACCGAGCGACGGGCGGGCGTGGACGATGGCGACGACGAGCGCGACCACTCCCGCGATCGGGATGGCTACGCCGATCGCCGGCGCGAGCTCGAGCGGGAGGAGGCGTGCCAGCGTCCACAGCACGAGCTCGGCGACCACCACGCCGGCGACCGCGATCCACGTGCGCCGGACCGCACGCCGGAACCACAGTCGGCGGCGATGGGGCCGCAGCGCGTCCCGGATGGCGAGCAACGTCGGGTCCAGGACTCCGGCAAGCGCGGCCCGCGGATCGGCGGGCACGAATGGCGCGGGCTCGGTGGCCGGCCGGCCACGCCGAAGCCGCGAGCGCCAGGCCCCGAAACGCGGCAGCCGCGAGCGGAGGGATCGACGGGTGGTGGCGCGGCGATCGGTCATGAGGCGCTCCTCCTCCGGAACAGGCGGCCCGGCAGGCTTGGGCGCCAACGACGCGTTGGGCTGACGAACTGGACGGATGCGGCGGTCAGGACGACGGACAGCAGCAGATAGCTGATGACGCTCTTGGGCCAGAAGCGATCGCGCTGGGACGAGATCGTGGTGACGGCCGCCTCGCGACCATCGACCGGCGGCTGGTCCGGATCGAGGCCCTTGACGTCGTCGACGCCCCAGCCGCCGTTGACGCCTCCGCCGCCCGCGCCCGGCAGGTCGCGCGGCACCCCGATGCCCGGCATCGGTTCGACCGGTGGCACGACGATCACGTTGTTGTAGCCGATGAAGCCCGAGAGGAAGTCGCACGACCCGCCGTAGCCGGGCTCGGTGCCACAGGCGACGTCCGACTGGGCGACGAACGGGTTGAGGTAGAGGATCGACTCGGATGGCGCCTTCCTGAGGCCGGTGCTGTCGGTGGGGGCGGTTCGCTCGAGGAAGACCCACACGAACAGCGAGCCGAGGACGAGCGCGAGCGTGGCCACGAACGTCAGCCCCGTCGAAGCGCCAGTGCGACGGGTGACGGCCGAGAAGAAGATGCCGACGGAGCCAAGACCGATCGCGGTGGCGATGATGACGATGTAGCCACGGACGACATCGTCCGGCGCGACGCCCCCGAACACGAAGACGAGGGCCGTCACGGGGATCGAGGCGAGGATCAGGACGAAGACCCAGGCGAGCGCGCTGAAGAGCTTCCCGACGACGATCGCGAGGGATGAGATCGGGGTCACGGCCAGCAGGTCGATGGTCTGGTGCTCGCGCTCGCCGCTGATCGCGCCGGCCGTCGCGGCCGGGGCCAGCACGGCGACCATCAGCGTCTGGAGGAGCATCAGCCCGATGAAGATGCCGCGGCCGACCGACGCCGACGCGAACGTCGCCTGGCCGCCGTAGCTGCTCGTCATCGCGATCGATTCCTCGTTCAGGCGCTGGAGCATCCAGGCGAACCCGGCGAGCAGCAGGACATGGATCGTCACGACGACGAACGCCCGCCGGCCGCGCATCCGGCCGCGCAGCTCCTTGACGAGGATCGCGCCGATGCCCGACGGCAGCCCGATCGAGGGCAGGCGCCGCAAGACGGGGGAGCGGGACACCGCGCTCACGCAGCCACCTCACCGTCGTCGCGGCCGGTGACCTGGAGGAACAGCTCCTGCAGGTCGGTCGCCGCGGGGGCGTAGCTCGAGATCGAGATGCCGCTGCGAACGGCGTCGGCCAGGAGCCCGGCGGCCGCGGTGTCGTCGCCCCGGAAGCCGATCTCCAGCTCCGTGCCGTACGTCTCCGCGGAGGCGACGTCCGACCGTGCGGCGAACCAAGTCCGCGCCGCCTCGACCGCCTCGTCGCCTCCGACGATCCGGACACGGAGGACCTCGCCGATCCGGAGGCGCTGGCCAATGTCCGCGATCGTGCCCGAGTCGAGCACCTTGCCCCGGTCGATGATCGCCACGGCGGTGCACAGCTCCTCGAGCTCCGGGAGGATATGGCTGCTGATGAGGATCGTCTTGCCGAGGTTGCGGAGCTCGCGGAGCAGCTCGCGGAGCTCGACGCGGGCCCGCGGGTCGAGCCCCGAGGCCGGCTCGTCGAGCAGCAGGACCTGGGGGTCGTGGACCAGGGCGTGGGCCAGGCAAAGCCGCTGCTGCATGCCACGCGACAGGCCCTGGACGTACGAATCGCGCTTGTCGGCGAGGTCCACCAGCTCCAAGAGGTCGCCGATCATCCGCTTCCGCTGGGCTGGCGACAGGCCGTAGCAGCGCCCGAAGAAGTCCAGGTACTCCCAGACCTTCATGTCGTCATAGACCCCGAACGAATCCGGCATATAGCCGAGGACGCGACGCACGTCCTGGGGGTTCCTGCGGATGGAGTGGCCGGCGATCTCGGCATCACCGGCCGTCGGCAGGAGGAGCGTTGCCAGCATCCGCAGGGTCGTCGTCTTGCCCGCGCCATTCGGGCCGACGAGGCCGAAGATCTCGCCCGCCTGGACGGCGAGGTCCAGCCCGGCCACGGCCAGCGTGCCGTTGTACCGCTTGACGAGGCCACTGGCCTGGACGATGGCGCTCATTCGATCGCTCCGACGAGGGCCAGGTTGAACCCGAACCCGACGCTTTGCTGGAGATTCTCGTTCACGAAGCGAATCAGCACCTG
>JBQGDI010000082.1:0-23513 GCA_052038965.1 Candidatus Limnocylindrales bacterium
ACGAGTCGAAGACGCCGCCGTTCTACGTCAACGAGCCCGACGCGCCGATCGACGAGGCATTGCGGCTGAAGTACCGCTACCTCGACATCCGGCGCGAGCCGATGGCCCGCCGGCTGGTCCTGAGGAGCCGGCTGGTCCAGGCGATCCGGGACGTCCACCACGCCCACGGCTTCGTCGAGGTGGAGACGCCGAGCCTCATCAAGGCCACGCCCGAGGGCGCCCGCGACTTCATCGTCCCGAGCCGCCTCCAGCCGGGCAACGTCTACGCCTTGCCGCAGAGCCCGCAGCAGCTGAAGCAGCTGCTGATGGTCGCGGGCGTGGACCGCTACTTCCAGATCGCGCGGTGCTTCCGGGACGAGGACCTCCGCGGCGACCGCCAGCCGGAGTTCACCCAGCTCGATCTCGAGATGAGCTTCGTCGACCAGGACGCGGTCATGGCCTTCGTCGAGGCGATGATCGTCGAGGTCAGCCGCGCGACGGTGCCGGAGCGCCCGATCCGGCAGCTGCCGTTCCCGCGCCTGTCGTACGAGGAGGCGATGACCCGCTACGGGTCGGACAAGCCGGACCTGCGGTTCGGCATGGAGCTCGTCGATCTCGAGCCGGCCTTGCGCCCGGATGGGGCGCCCGCGAGCGGCTTCCGGGTCTTCGACGACGCCCTCGGGTCGGGTGGCGTCGTCAAGGCGATCGTTGCACCGGGCCTGGCGGGCACGAGTCGCCGCGAGCTCGACGAGCTGATCGATTCCGCGAAGCGGTTCGGGGCGCGCGGGCTGGTCCACCTGGCCGTCGAGACCGATGGCGAGGTGAAGACGCCCGTCGCGAAGTTCCTCGGCCAGGGCGGCGCCGAGCGCCTCGCGGCGACCGCCGGGGCCGGGCCCGGCGACCTCGTGCTCGTCGTGGCCGACACCGCCAAGGTCGCTCACGACGTCCTCGGCCGGCTCCGCGCGGAGCTCGGCACGCGACTTGGCCTCGTGGACGAGGACGCACTCTCGTACTGCTGGGTCTACGGCTTCCCGATGTACGAGTGGGATGACGAGAACGGCCGGTGGCACGCGACCCACAACCCCTTCTCGGGCGTGCTGCCCGAGGACGAGCGCCTGCTCGTCACCGCCTCGGGCGACCCGTATGCGCCGGCGCCCGACGACCCGGCCGGCCGAGCTCGGGCGATGCAGTACGACGTCGTCCTCAACGGCTGGGAGCTCGGCGGGGGATCGGTTCGGATCTGGCGCCGGGACCTGCTCGAGCGGAGCCTCGCCCTGCAAGGCCACTCGGCGCAGGCGATGCACGAGAAGTTCGGCGCGATGCTGGACGCCTTCGACTACGGCGCCCCGCCGCACGGCGGGATCGCGCTGGGCATCGATCGCTGGGCGGCGCTGTTCTCGAAGCAGACGAACATCCGGGAGGTGATGGCCTTCCCGAAGACGCAGTCGGGCGGCGATCTCATGCTCGAGGCGCCGTCGCCACCCGAGCCGGAGCAGCTGACCGAGCTCGGCCTGCGGTTCGTGGGCGTCAGGGCGCCCGTCACGCCGGAGCCGACGGCCTGACCGAATCTCGCAGCGCGCTCCCGATCCTGGGGCCCATCGCGCGCCGTCCCCGCGTCGCGGCGCTCCTCGGAGCGATGTGCATCGCGTTCTCCGGAATCTTCTACCGCTTCGCCGACGTCGAGCCGTCGACGGCGACCGTCTGGCGCGCCCTCTACGGCTTGCCCTTCCTGGCCCTCGTCGCGTGGCTCGAGCACAGGCGCTACGGTGCCCTGCCGCGTCGCTCGCTGGCCCTCGCCCTCGTGGCCGGGGCGCTCTTCGCCGGCGACCTCACGAGCTGGCACCACGCGATCGAGTTCGTGGGCGCAGGGCTTGCCACGGTCCTCGGCAACCTCTCCGTCCTCGTCGTGGGCTTCTTCGCCTGGCTGATCCTCGGCGAGCGACCGTCGCGGCCGATCTTGGTGTCCCTGCCGGTCGTCCTCGGCGGCGTGTTCCTGATCTCCGGGCTGGCCGACGACGGCGCGTACGGCTCCGACCCTGCGCTCGGCGTTGTCCTCGGGACGATGACGGCGTTCTTCTACGGCGGCTACCTGCTGATCATCCGCCGAAGCGGCCGTGATGAACGTCGGCCCGCAGGCCCGGTCGCTCTCTCGACCCTGGCCACCGCCATCGTCGCGGCGGTTGCCGGGGTGCCTCTCGGCGACCTGCAGCTCGCTCCGACATGGCCGGCACACGGCTGGCTGTTCGGCTATGGACTGACGTCCCAGTTCCTCGGCTACCTGCTCATCTCGGTCTCGCTCCCACGGCTGCCGGCCCTCGTGACCTCCATCATCCTGCTGGCTCAGCCGGTGGCCACCGTGGTCCTCGCCCGGATCCTGCTCGACGAGCAGCCCTCGCCGCTGCAGCTGGTCGGCGTGGTGCTCGTCGTCGGTGGGATCGCCCTCGCGACCGTGCCGCTGAGCCGGATTCGTGATGCGGCCAGCCGTCGTGCGTCACAGTGGGGAGGGCAATTGCAGGACGAAGGCTGACATGGCCAGTGAGCGTAGGCACCGGACGGTCGAAGACGCGCCACCGACCCGCGAATACCGAGCGGCACTGACCTTCCTGACCACCGCTGCATTCGCGGCCGTGGCGGCGCTGGCCGCTCTCATCGGTTGGCTCGTTCCTCCCGCCGCGCAGTTCCTGGCAGTGCTCGGCTCGACCGCGACCGCGGTGGCTCTCCTCGTCGGGTCGATCGGGTTGGCAACGGGGCGACCCTGGGCGACCGCCGCGATGACGCCCATCCTGTGGATCCTCATCGTGGCCCACGCGATCTCGTTCCTCCGCGCTCTCGACCGGGGGGCGCTGGAGATCCCGATCACGGGATTGCTGGCTCTATGGTCCCTCGCCGCGGCTCCACGGCGAACTTCGGCTGCGCCGCGGCACACCGCCACTTCGGCCGTGCTCGTGGGTGCCATCGCCGTGACAGCCGCGTGGCCAGCCGTAACGGACCTCGCGCTCCGACCCGGTGGCCCACTGATCGTGCCGGCCGAGGCGCTTGTACCCAACCTCCGTGTCGACGGAGCCTGTCAGGCGGTCGGCGGGCCGGGCGCGCCGCCCGAGTCCGCCGAGATCGTCTTCGGCTGGTCGTGGACACGTGAACCGCTTCCCGCGGGCTTTGACGCCATCGTGATCGAATGGTTCACCCAGCGGGGCGACGGGCTGTCGGGTTACGGTTTGGCCGGTACGTCGGCGGGATCGCGCGGGATCTGGGAGGCGAACCGCTGGACGGGCGACAACCCCGGCGTGATCCTGGGAGTCGACCTCGGCATCGAGCGCGACGAGCCCGCAGCCGTGCGGGTCAGCCTGAGCCGACCGCACGCCGCGCCGACCCAGCACGGCTCGATCGAGGTCTACGCGCGGTACCTGCACGCGCCGCAGGTCGTCGGTGATGCCGAGGCACTCGCCATCTGGTCCCGGGTCGAGCAGGCGCGTTGCGAGTGGTGATCCCGAGCGGCTCCAGCCGGCACCGCTCCTAGCCCGGCTGGTCGGGATCCTCCGCGACGGCCTGCCCGTACGGCGCGAGCGACGGCCCGGCGAGTGGCGTCTCCTCTGGCAGGTCGGCGAGGGCCGCGCCCCACTCGTGCGTGTGTGGGGTGGCTGGCTCCGGCGGGCCGGCGTAGGCCGGCAGCTCCGATCGCGGCGTCGAGATGTCGTGGATCACGCCCGGGTCGCCCAGCTCGATCGTCCGGGCCGGGACGCCGGCCGCGATGACGTCCTCCAGGATCTGCGGCGGCATCCGGTCGGGTCCAAGGCCGTCGAGCGCCCCGGCATGCGCGACCGGCAGCAGGACCGGCCAGCCACGCTGGCCCTCGTAGGTCGGGCAGAGGAGTGATCCCCGGTCGAGCCCATGCGCCTCGATCAGCGAGGTCACGGTCTCGGGCCCGACCCACGCCAGCCGAGCGGGCCAGATCAGGACAGCGTCCACCCCGCTCACGAGCTCCCGTGCGACGGCCACGCCGCGGGCCATCTGGGCGGCCGGGTTGCCGTGGGGTTTCGGGACCGGCTCGGCGAGGGTCGTCGAGCTCCCGGCCAGGGCCCCGGCAACGGCCCCCTCGGGATCGAACGACACGATGACGATCGGCAGGGCCCCGCCAGCCCACGCCCCGTCGGCGATGCGCCGCACGGCGGGCTGTCCGTCGGCGTCGGCGAGCGCCGATTCCGGGCTCGCGGCGAGGACCACGGCGGCGACGGTCACGGCCCGGATGCTAGCAGCGCTGCCCGGACCTCAGGCCAGCACGATCGCATCGCCACCGGGGTCGCGTCCCTCGGCCAGCGCTCGAAGGGCGACCCGCGAATGCACGGGGAAGAGGGACTCCAGCTCGGTCGACCGGACCAGTCGACGACACCACTCAGTGTCGGCGAGGACGAGGATCAGCCGATCGACGCCGCCATCCCGCCGTTTCAGCGTCAGCCGCCGGGCGAGCTCCTGCAGATCCGTGGGGCGCGTCTCGCCCTCGATCCCGATGACCACGCCCGCGCCACGCATCACCCGGTCCCATGCTCGCCGATCGCCGGCGATCGGCAATGGGACCTCGGATGACCATGCCCAGCCGGGCGACACGGCGCGTCGGAAGCGCTCCAGCAGCGCGCCGTGGGCACGGTCACGGAGGGGCGGACCGCCGGGATAGAGCTTGACGCTCAGATCGAGGCCGACGGCGACCGCGAGCCGCATCAGGGCGTCGACGGCGACCACGGGATACAAGGCTCGTTCGACGCGGGAGACTTGGGACTGTGTCAGTCCAGCCGCACTCGCGACGGCCGCCTGGCTCAGGCCCCGCGTGACGCGGGCGGCGCGGATCTCCCGTCCGAGCTCGGCGAGCACACGCCTGGCTCGCTCCCTGGCCGAGTCGACGGCGCGCTCGATCGCTGGCATGGCCAGATGGTGCCGCTGGCTGGTTGGCTGCGGCTCACCAGGCGATTACGGACGGATATGACCAGCGCTTTCGGCCCGCTCGCCGTCGGTCCTTCGATACTCCTCGCGCATCGCCCTGCCGAGTTCATACCGCTCCGGGATGGTCACCGCGATCACCGCGACCGGCGCGCCGTCGGTCATACCGCTCGCGCATGGGCCCACGCGGCACCCCGGGCCCACGCGGCACCCCGCGCTCACGCGGCCGCGCGCTCGGGCCTGGTCGTGCGTTCGGGCCGCGCTCGCCTCCGAGGAGCGGGCCGAACGTGACGGCGGGGTGGCGTGCGACAATCCGCCGGCCCATGACCGATCTCGCCCGTTCCGTCGCGCCCATCGGAGGCCACGCTCACGCCGGTGAGGTCGTGCGCGACGACGTCCGGAACATCGCGATCGTGGCTCACGTGGACCACGGCAAGACGACCCTCGTTGACGCGATGCTCCGTCAGACTGGCGCGTTCCGGGCGAACCAGGTCCTCGTCGACCGGGTGCTCGACTCCGGCGACTTGGAGCGGGAGAAGGGCATCACGATCCTGGCCAAGCAGACGACGGTCGACTACGACGGCGTGCGGTTGAACATCGTCGACACGCCCGGCCACGCCGACTTCGGCGGCGAGGTCGAGCGGAGCCTGCTGATGGTCGACTCGGTGCTGCTCCTCGTCGATGCCGCCGAAGGGCCGCTGCCGCAGACCCGCTACGTCCTCCAGAAGGCGATGGCCCGCCGCCTGCCGGTCGTCGTCGCGCTCAACAAGATCGATCGCTCGGACGCCCGGCCATCGGAGGTCCTCGACGCCGTCTACGAGCTGTTCATCGACCTCGGCGCCGATGACGACCAGATCGACTTCCCGGTCGTGTACACGAACGCCAAGGCGGGCACGGCGACCGTCGGCCTCGGCGAGCCCGGCAACGACCTCGAGCCGCTGCTCGATCTGCTGGTCCGGGTGACGCCCGCGCCGCGACATGTCCCGGGCCATCCGCTCCAGCTGCTGGTCACGAACCTCTCCGCGAACGACTACGTCGGCCGGATGGCCATCGGCCGGATCCGCAACGGGCGGATCCGGATGGGCCAGCGAATCGCGGTCGTGCGCGAGGCGGCCGACGACACCGCGGGTACGGTGGAGCCCGGACGAACGGTGACGCTGGCCGGGACGGTGACGAGCCTCCAGACGGCGCACGGGATCGATCGGGTCGACATCGATGAAGCGACGGCCGGCGACATCGTCTCGGTGGCCGGCCTACCCGACGTGACCATCGGCGACACGATCACCGACCCCGCCGATCCGCGACCCCTGCCGCGGCTCGACGTGGACGCCCCAACGCTGCGGATGACCGTCGGCGTGAACACCTCGCCGATGGCCGGCCGGGAGGGTCGCTACGTCACCAGCCGGCAGATCAAGGCCCGGCTCGACCGCGAGGTCCTGGGCAACGTCTCGATCGAGGTCCACCCGACCGAGACCGGCGAGACGTTCGAGGTCCGGGGGCGAGGCGAACTGCAGCTCGCGGTCCTCATCGAGCAGATGCGGCGCGAGGGGTTCGAGCTCACGGCCTCGCGGCCGGAGGTGATCCTCCGGGAGACGCCAGCCGGGCTCCGGGAGCCGTACGAGCGGATCACCGTCGACATCCCACCCGACTACATCGGCGAAGTCCAGGCGGCGCTGGCCGGCCGGAAGGGCCGGCTCGAGCAGATGACGACCGACGTCGATGGTCGCGTCCGGCTCGAGTACGTGCTGCCGGTCCGGGGCCTGATCGGTTACCGGGGCCAGCTGCTCACGGAGACCCGCGGCACGGCACTGCTCCACCAGATCGGCGAGGGCTATGGGCCGTGGGCCGGCGAGGTCACCCATCGGACCTCGGGCGTCCTCGTCAGCGACCGATCCGGGACCTCCAATGCCTACGCCCTCTTCAACCTCCAGGAGCGGGCCGAGCGGTTCATCGGCACGGGCGTCGAGGTCTACGAGGGCATGATCGTCGGCGAGAACTCCCGGGCGGGCGACATGGACGTCAACCCGACGAAGGAGAAGAAGCTCACGAACATCCGCACTCATGCCCACGACGAGGCGCTGCGGCTCACCCCACCGCGACCGCTCACCCTCGAGGCGGCCCTGGAGTTCATCGCCGAGGACGAGCTCGTCGAGGTCACGCCGTCGTCGATCCGGCTCCGCAAGCGCCTCCTCCCCAAGCACGAGCGGGAGCGCCAGCGCAGCCAGGCTGCCGATCGCGAGCGAGAGCGCTGACCTCCGGTCGACGGGCCCGCCGGAGCGAAACGAATTGGGCGCCGTGAGCGTCATCAAGCCACCGCGCCCAACGTTCCGTCCTCGCCTTCGAGGAGCCGTCGATGTTGACCACGCAGCTCCGCGCCGTCCCTCGACCGAGCCCCGTCGCGCTGTGGGCCGCGATGCTCGCGATCCTCTATGTCGCCGCCGGGCTCGTCGCGATGCTGGCGGTGTCGGCGGTCGAGCAACTGGTCCTCGAGCCGATCGGCATCGCACCACGGCCCGGGACCGCGGCCTGGGGCACCCGCCTCGCGGTCGCCGTGCTCGCCTGGGGCGCGATCACGGCCGTTGCCGGTGGCTGGCTCGGCTCGCGCCTGGTCAGGAATCTGAACCCGGTGCGTGAGCGAGCGCTCGGATTCCTCGGCGTCGGGATCCTGCTCGCCGCGCTGACGACGTACGCGCTGCACGAGCTCGTCCGGGCCCGCCACGAGCTGTTCGACCCGGAGTACGCCAGCTGGGTGCTGTTCGCGGCGCCGGCGATCGTGGCCGCGGCCCTCGCCGCATGGGCAGGGGCAGCCCTGCCGCCGCTCCGCCGGCGAGCCTTCACGCCGGTGGTGCTGGTCGCCGGCGCGGGGTTCGCGGCGGTGACGCTGCCCGGCCTACCGGGCCTGGCGGACGGGCCATCGCCCGCCGGCCTCGTGCTCGGCGCGTGCCTCGCCGCAGGCGCGGTCTACGTCGGCGCGATCCTGATCCACGGCTTCGTGGACGGCGTGGAATCGCCCGGGCGCTGACGCACCGGGAATCGCTCGACCCGGCCCCTACAATCCCGGCCGTGGAGGCACGGGTGGCGGCGACCGGCTTCGATCCCGTGACGGGTCTCGCCCCCAGCCGCGACGCTGCCGGCCACGGCCGGGTTCGCGCCTTCGATCTCGCCCGCGGCCTGGCCGTGCTGTTCATGATCCTGGTCCACGTCCTGTTCCACTGGGGCGCACCGGACACGTGGTCGA
This sequence comes from Candidatus Limnocylindrales bacterium, assembly GCA_052038965.1. Classification (GTDB taxonomy): domain Bacteria; phylum Chloroflexota; class Limnocylindria; order Limnocylindrales; family CSP1-4; genus UBA5189. The sequence continues at coordinate 8,147 of JBQGDI010000082.1, forward strand.
CGCCGGTCGGTGCCGTCATCAGCTTCCTCGGCGGCCCGACCGCGATGCCGGTCTTCATGTTCCTGATGGGCGCGTCGCTGGCCTTCTCGTCGCGGTCGAGCTTCTCGTCCCTGGCCCTCCGCGGCGTGTGGCTCGTGTGGCTCGGGTACCTGCTCAACGTCCTGCGTGGGACACTGCCCGCGACGCTGGCGATGCAGGTCGGGATCGTCACCCAGGGGGACATCGAGCCATTCACGCCGTGGTGGCTGCTGACGACCGTCGACGTCCACCAGATGGCTGGCCTGTCGCTCGTCGCGATCGCGCTGCTGCGGCTCGGGCCCAAGCCCGGCTGGTCGTGGGTCGCGATCGGCGCCGGCATCGTGCTCGTGACGCCGCTGGTGCGCGGGCTCAGCTTCGGGACCCCGCTGCTCGACGGACCGCTCACCCCGATCTGGGGCGACGCACCGAACGTCTACTACGCGGTCTTCCCGTGGGTCGTCTACCCGCTCGTCGGCGCGGCCTTCGGCGGCTACGTCGCGCGCTCGGCCGATCGGGTCGCGACCTTCCGGCGGGCAGGCCTGCTCGGGCTCGCCCTGTGCGCCGTCGGCGGGCTGTGGATCGCCGGCGATCCGCCGGGCTTCGACATCGCGACGTACTGGCGGGAGCCACCCCAGCTCGTGGTCGCGATCATGGGCATCGTCTTCCTGTGGCTGTGGGCCTGCGAGGTCGTGACCCGCCGGGTTCCGGCGAACGGCGTCTTCGACATCGTCTATGGCTGGAGCGGGCGGGTGATCGCGATGTACTTCGCGCACTGGCTGATCGTGACCTGGTCGATCGGGCTGATCGGCTTCCGCGCGCTGTCGCTGGAAGCGGTCGTGGTCGGCATGATCGTGGCGGCCTGGCTGACCGCGATCGTGTCGCGACCGCGCGAGCGGCTGGCGGCGCTCGGCTGGGTCCACGCGCCGTGGGCAATGCTGGCGCGGCGCCGGCCGATCCCGGAGTCCGTCGTCCTGGTCGAGCCCGAGCGCGCCCGATCATGACCCTCGCTGCCATCGTCCGGCCGGACGGGTACGTCCCGCTGACCGACCGGCTGCTGCCGCGCTCGCCGGGCGCGCGCGTCGCCGTCATCGCCGGGTTCGCCGTCCTGCCGTTCGTCCACCTCCTCGTCGTCGCCTCGATCGCGCCCGAGGGTTGGGCCGCCGCGATCGCGGCCGGCCTGCCAAGCCGCTTCGTGAACGCCTTCCTGGTCGTCCTGTCGTTCTGGGGTGCCCACCACCTCGGTGCCCGTCTCGTGGAGGTCTGCGGCCTGACCCACGACCACGGTCCCCGGGCGACGTGGCTGACGTGGCTGATGCCGCCGGTCGTCCTGGACCTGGTGCTCGGCCTGGCGAACGAGCTCACCCGACTTGCCGACCTCGGACCCGCTCGCGCGGCCGACGACCTGCCGACATTGGCCCTCAGCTTCGTGCTGGCACTCCTCATCCGGCTGCCGCAGATGGCCGCCTTCTGGACGGTCGTGGTGGCGCTGCTGATGACGGCCCGCGTGGACGCGGAGCAACTGCCGGGTCGCTACCCGGACGACCGGAGCCTCGGCATGCGGCCCGTCGGAGAGCTCGTCTTCGTGGTCTTCGTCATGTTCTCGGCGGCGTTCGTGCCGGTCTTCCTGATCAGCGAGGTCAGCGCGATCGAGTTCGTTCCCACGATCGGACTGTTCGTCCTCGGGATCACGGCCATGGTCCTCGCCGTGTGGCAGGTCCATCGGCGCATGGCCGATGAGCGAGCCCGCCAGGTCTCGGTCGCGAAGGCCAGGTTCGCCGAGGCCTACCGGGCTGCGCAGGCAGCCTCGGGTGGCGGCGAGGGGACCGCGGCCGAAAGGGCGCTGGATGCGGCGGCGACGCGGCTCTCGACGGCCGAGGCGCTGCTCCGCGGCGCCGAGTCGATCTACGAGTGGCCGTTCGACGAGCGGATGCAGCGGATCGTCGCGATCGTCCTGACCGGCGTCGTGACCGGCCTGATCATCCGCGCGGTCCTGCTGCCCTTCGGGACCTGAGCGGCCGTTCGAGGAGTCGAGGAAGCCGGCCTACAATCCCGCCGTGCCGATCTACCTCGACCACGCCGCGACGACGCCGCTCCGGCCCGAGGCTCTCGAGGCGATGCTGCCGTACCTCGGTGCCGACTTCGGCAACCCGTCGTCGCCGCACGCCTATGGCCGACGGGCACGGATGGCGCTCGATGAGGCGCACGAGCGCATCGCCGCGGGAATCAACGCCGGCGCACGCGAGATCGTCATCACGAGCGGCGGCACGGAGGCCCTCAACCTCGCGCTGAAGGGCGCCGCGTGGGCGGGCAAGGCGCGCGGCCATCGGATCATCACGAGCGCTGTCGAGCACCATGCCGTGCTCCACTCCCTGGAGCACCTCGAGAAGTTCGGCTTCGAGGTCGTCACGCTGCCGGTGGACCGCTACGGGCGGGTCGACCCAGGCCACGTCGAGTCGGCGCTCAGCGAGCGGACGATCCTCGTTGCCGTCCAGCTGGCCAACAACGAGGTCGGCACGATCCAGCCGGTTGCCGCGGTCGGCGAGCTCGTCCGGCGCAAGGGCCCGAAGGGCTGCCTGTTCGCGGTCGACGCGGTCGCCGGGGCGGCCTACCTGCCGATCGACGTCGAGGCCATCGGCTGCGACCTGCTGGTCGTCGCCGGCCACAAGCTCGAGGGCCCCAAGGGCGCCGGCGCGATGTACCTGCGGCGCGGCGTCCACATCCTCGCGCAGCAGCACGGCGGCACGCAGGAGCGGTACCGGCGGGCCGGGACCGAGGACGTCGCCGCGGCGGTCGGGCTGTCGGTGGCCTTCGAGCTCGCCGTCGCGGAGCGCGCCGAGACCGTGAAGCGCGTCCGGAAGCTGCGGGACTGGCTCCGATCCGCCGTCCTCGGCGGGGTGGGCGTGGAGCTGACCGGCCATCCGCGGGACCGCCTGCCGTCCCTGCTCTCTGTCGTGGCCGCCGACGTCGACGGCGCGGCCGTGGTGACGAAGCTGGATCTGGAAGGGATCGCCGCGTCGGTCGGCTCGGCCTGCACGACGGGCTCGACGGAGCCGTCGCACGTCCTCTCCGCGATGGGCTACCCCGACGACGAGGCACGAGGCGCGATCCGGTTCTCCCTCGGCCGAACGACCACCGATGCCGAGATCGACGAGGCCGTCGAGGTCGTCCCGCGAGTCATCGCCGATGCCCGCGCCGCGGCCGCAGTCCTCGCCGCCGATCCGCTGGGCCAGGGCGTGGCGGCCGGATGAGCCGGGTCCTCGTCGCAATGTCCGGCGGGGTCGACTCGTCGGTCGCCGCGGCGCTGCTCGCGGAGGGGGGCCACGAGGTCGTGGGCGTCTGGATGCGGCTGCACGACGTCGCCGACACGGTCTCCGAGTTCCGGAGGAGCTGCTGCTCGCTCGACGCGGCCGAGGACGCGCGGCGGGTCGCCGGCCAGCTCGGCATCCCGTTCTACGTGATGAATCTCGAGCGGGAGTTCGGGGCAGGCGTCCTCGAGCCGTTCCTGGGGGCGTACCTGGAGGGTCGAACGCCGACTCCGTGCGCCGACTGCAACACGACCGTCAAGTTCGGTGCCCTGATGGGCCGGGCACGCCACCTGTACGGCTGCGAGGCGGTCGCGACGGGCCACTATGCGCGGCACGAGGTCGGCGCGGACGGCGAGGCGCGCCTCCTCCGGGCACGAGACGAGGACAAGGACCAGACGTACTTCCTCTACGGCCTCCGCCAGGACCAGCTGGCCCATGCCAGGTTCCCGCTCGGCGAGCTGACGAAGCCCGAGGTGCGCCAGGTGGCCGCGGGCCTCGGGCTCGCGACGGCCGACAAGCCCGAGAGCCAGGGCATCTGCTTCGTCCCCGACGGTGACATCCGCGGAGCGCTGCGCTCGCGCGCCGGCTGGACGCCCGAGCCCGGTCCCGTCCTCGACGAGCGCGGCGAGCGGGTGGGGGAGCACCCCGGGGCCGCGGGCTACACCGTCGGCCAGCGAAAGCGTCTCGGCGTCGCCCTCGGCGAGCCGCGCTACGTGTCTCGCGTCGACCCGCGCTCGAACGTCATCACGCTCGCTCGGCGCGAGGACCTCGAGACGACGACGATCGAGCTCGAGGACGTCCGGTTCCTCGCCCGGGAGGTGCCGCGAGCCGCCTTCCGAGCCGCGGTCCGAGTGCGGCACCGCGGCGCGCTCGTGCCGGCCTCGGTCCGGCAGCTCGGGGGCGGCGAGCGCGACCGTCGCTGGATCGTCGAGACCGACACGCCGGTGTGGGCCGCCGCGCCCGGCCAGGCCGCCGTCCTGTACGACGGCGAGCGATGCCTGGGCGGGGGGCGGATCGCGGTCGAGCGGGCGGCGTGACCATCGGACCGGCGCCGGTCCTGGCCGCCATCGTCGGCGGCTTCCACGTCTCCGCCTACGTGTTCATCCGCGGTCGGGCGGGCACGCGCCTGCCGTTCCTGCTGGCCGCCGCGATCCTGGGCGCCTGGGCAGGTGACGCCGTGGGCAGCCGTCTTGGCGACCCGGTCACGATCGGCGACTTCCACCTCCTGGCCGCGTCGTTCGTGGCGTGGCTCGGCATCGGGCTCGTGGCGATCCTGGCGGTCCTCGTTCCCGAGCGACCGCCCGACGCCGCGCGACGCTGGACGCTCGGTCGACGACTGCTCGCGGCGGCGGACGTCTCCCGGCGGAGACGCGAGGATCCACGAGCCGACGACGCCGTCGATCCACCCGCGCCGGGTCTCGGGGACCGGGAGGCGGCCCCGTGATCGAGCGGGTCCTCGCCGTCCTGCGCGGCCCCAGCTTCAGCCGGGGCCTGGCGATCGGCGCCCTGGTCGGCGCCGCGATCGCGGGGTCGACGATCTGGAGCCGCTGGCGTCGGCCGCGGGCTGGCTCGACCGCCGGCTCGGCCGAGCGCCTCGTCGCGGACGGACCTCGCCCAGCCCGAGATCGCTGACCGGCACCTGTCACCTACCGGCAAGGCGATCGCGCGAGGTTGTCGCCCGATCGCAGTCCGCCGCGCGGAGACTGGAGCCAGGCTCCCGCCCTCGGGCTGATCCGGTCGATCCGGTCACCGACGAGCAGTTTCGCGGCCCGCTTCGCGCTGGCGCCCGGGGGCTAGAGCTACCCAACTCCCACTGACGACGCGCGGCTCGAACGCGCGCCAGGAGGCCACACCGATGCAACACCTTCGTTCCCGCCTCAGACCGCTGGCCCTCGCGCTGGTGGCGCCAACCGCCCTGCTGCTCGCTGCCTGCGGCGCTCCGGGGGCGTCACAGGGCCCCGCGACCCCCGACACGCCGGCGAGCTCCGGGGCCACCTCGTCACCCGGGACGAGCTTCGCGCCTGGCACGCCCGCCCCGACGGCGATGCAGCAGATGAGCGTCACCTTCCTGCCCGACGTCGACTTCGACCCCGCGGCGCTCCAGACCTCGTGCGAGGAGGCCACCGATCCGGGGGCGGTGCCATGCGAGGAGGTGACGGCGTTCGGCGTCCGGATCATGCGGCTAATGTCGAGCGGTCCCGTGGACTGGATCGCGATCGAGCGGCCCGACTGCGCCGCCACGACGTGCACCGAGCAGGAGCTGAAGTCGGTGACCATCGTCGCCCAGGCGCCGGGTGACGAAGGCGAGCCGGTGGTCTTCAGCTTCAGCCTCGACACGCTCAACGGCCTGTTCACGTTCCCCGTCGAGAGCCCGGACGCGACCTTCCCGCCGGCCTCGTAGCCGGCTCGCCGCCACCCGGGTTCGCGACCGCGGCTCTCCGGGCGGTCGCCCAGGGCCGAGGCGGAGGGTGGCTCGGCTACCATTCCGCCGATGCCGACGCCGCCACTCCAGCGTGATCCCCGGATCGTCTGGAGGTCCGCAACCGAGATCAGATCGCGCTTCGTGGAGTTCTTCGCGGAGCGCGGCCACACCACCGTGCCCAGCGCCAGCCTCGTGCCGGCGGGCGACAACACGCTGCTGTTCGTCAACTCGGGCATGGTCCCGTTCAAGGACGCGCTGACCGGGGCCGAGAAGCGGTCCTACACCCGGGCGGTCAATTTCCAGCGCTGCCTGCGCGTCGCCGGCAAGCACAACGACTTCGAAGAGGTCGGGCGCTCGCCGCGGCACCACACCCTGTTCGAGATGCTCGGCAACTGGAGCTTCGGCGACTACTTCAAGCGCGAGGCGATCCACTGGGCCTGGGAGTTCATGACCCGCGACCTGGGCATCCCGGGCGAAAAGCTCGCCGCGACCGTCTACACGACGGACGACGTCGCGCACGCCGTGTGGCAGGACGAGATCGGCCTGCCGCCAGAGCGGCTGGTCCGCTGGGGTGACTTCCCGGCTGGAGACGAGAAGAACTGGTGGCGCATGGCCGACGTCGGGCCGTGCGGGCCGTGCTCGGAGATCCACTACGACCGCGGGCCGGAGTTCAGCGAGGGCCCGCATTGCGTGCCCGACCACTCGGAGATGTGCCCCCGCTGGCTCGAGGTCTGGAACCTCGTGTTCATGGAGTTCGAGCTCCATCCGGACCGTTCGCTGACGCCGCTGCCGGCACCCGGCATCGACACCGGGATGGGCCTCGAGCGGATCGCCAGCGTGGTCCAGCAGGTGCCGTCAAACTACGACACGGACCTCTTCGCGGCGATCCACGAGCGGATGCGCGAGATCTTCGGCCACGATCCGGACGCCTTCGAGGCCGAGCGCTTCAGCTACCAGGTCATCGCCGACCACTCCCGCGCGATCGCGTTCCTCCTCGGCGACGGCGTCACGCCCACGAACGAGGGACGGGGCTACGTCTGCCGCCGGATCATCCGGCGGGCCGTCCGCCACGGCCGGCTGCTCGGCCGGACGGCGCCGTTCCTCGCCGAGGCGGCGAAGGTCGTCATCGACACGATGTCCGACTTCTACCCGAACCTGCGCGAGAATGAAGCGGCGATCCTCGGCGGCGTCACCCGCGAGGAGATCGCCTTCAGCCGCACTCTCGAGGCGGGGACGACCCTGCTCGAGGAGGCTTTGATCCCGTTGACCTCGGCCGAGCGGATGGTCGGCCTGAAGGCGGAGGACCTGCCCGCTGACGCCCCGCTGTTGTCGGGCGAGGTCGCGTTCAAGCTCCACGACACCTTCGGCTTCCCGATCGACCTGACCGTCGAGCTGGCCGCCGAGTACGGCGTCGCTGTCGACCGGGCCGGGTTCGACGCCGCGCTCGCCGAACAGCGCCGACGGAGCCGCTCCGGGACGAAGGCCGACAAGGACCGCCAGGCGAGCCAGGCCCAGCTGTACCAGTCGATCCTGGCCCGAGCGGGCGACACGGCCTTCCTGGGCTACGAGACGACGGCCGCCGAGGCGCGGATCGTCGCGATCGTCCGTGGTGGCATCGACTACGAGGCGCTCGAGGCGAAGGGCGACGCCGAGCTGCGGACAGCGGCCGGCGCGGCTGCCGAAGTCGTGCTCGATCGGACGCCGTTCTACGCCGAGGGCGGCGGCCAGGTCGGCGACCGGGGTCGGCTCCGGGTCGCCGACGCGAGCGTCGTGTTCGAGGTCGAGGACACGCAACGCGCGGCGGGCACGGCGCCTGCGGGCCTGATCGTCCACCGGGGAACGCTCCGGGGGCACCTTCGGGTCGGCGAGCCTGTGACCGCCGAGGTTGATGCCGAGCGCCGGGCCCACACGATGCGAAACCACACCGGCACGCACGTCCTCCACCGGGCGCTCAGGAACGTCGTCGGCGACACCGCCAAGCAGGCCGGATCGCTCGTGACGCCCGACGGCCTGCGGTTAGACTTCCCGTACGATCGGGCGCTGACGGACGACGAGAAGCGGGCCATCGAGGACGAGGTCCGGCGGATCGTCCGGGAGGATCGCCCGGTGACCGTCGAGTTCCTGCCGATGGCCGAGGCGATCGAGCGCGGCGCCGACGCGTTCTTCGACGAGAAGTATGGTGAGACCGTCCGGACGGTCCGGGTCGAGGACTACAGCTTCGAGCTGTGTGGCGGCACGCACTGCCGGGCGTCGGGCCAGATCGGGAGCTTCGTCATCACCGGCGAGCGGAGCATCGGGTCGGGCGTCCGGCGGATCGAGGCGCTGACCGGCGCCGTGGCCGATGCCTACCTCCGCGACAAGGTCGCGCTCCTGGAGCGCGCGGCCGACGCTGCCGGCGCGAACACCCCGGAGGCGCTGCCGGCCCGGATCACCGCCTTCCAGGCGGAGCTGAAGGATGTGCGGCGGAAGCTTCGCGAGGGCGGCGGAGCGGGGGCCACGACGCCCAGGCCCGGTGACCTCCGCGACCGCGTCGAGACGTTCGACGGCGTGTCGCTCGTCACGCTCGCCGCGCCGTTCGAGTCTCCCGATGCGATGAAGGGCTACGCCAAGGACCTCCGCTCGGCGCTCGGCGCCAACGTCATCGCCCTGGCCCTCGACGCCGACGAGCCGCAGGTCTTCGTGACCGCCGACGAGACCGCCGTCGCCAAGGGCGTGAGCGCCGGCGAGCTGGTGAAGCTCGCCGTCGGGGCGATCGACGGCAAGGGCGGCGGCCGCCCCGAGATGGCCCAAGGCCGGGGCACGCGGCGCGACGGCGTGACGGCCGCAATCGACGCGATCCGGGCGGCGACCCGGGAGGCCGTGACCCGCTCGCAATGACCGCCGTGGGTTTCCTCGCCGGTCCGTCGGCCCTCGTGGCCGCCGTGGCGACGGTCGTGGGCGCCATCACCCTCGGACTGTTCTTCGCGCGAGGCGATCCATGGGGCTGGCGGAACGATGTCGCGAGCATCGTTCTCATGCTCACCACGATTCCCGTGACGGTGGCCGTCGCGGTGCTTCAGGCGAATGCCGCGCCACTCAATGCCGTCGTGGCGGCGATCGGGGTCGTCGGCATGATCGGGGCAGCCGTCTCGCAGGGCCTGCTCGTCGCCCGGCGGTGGACCTACCCGCAGCTCCTACCGTGGACGCTCGGATTCGGAGCGGTCGTCGGCGCCTGGTACCTCGCCGTCGGGCTACTCGGCCTGCCCACCTCGGATGGCCCGAACCTCTCCATCCTGGCCATCGTTTCGGGGGTGAGCTACATCGCCATCGGCTACGGCTTCTGGCGCGGGAATGAGCGCCACCCGGTGTCGATCGTCGGCGGCTTTGGGCTCCTCGTCGCCTCGACGTGGTTCCTCGCCTGGCTCGGCATGAAGATCGTGACCGGCAGCATCGGCTTTGGGTCTGTGGCATGACCGTGATGGCCGGGCTGCGCCGCTTCTGGGGTCGCGACGGGAACGAGCGGCTCGATGCCTGCACCGCGCTCGACGTCGGGACGGAGTTCGCGAAGGCGCTCGTCTTCGAGATCGACGAATCGAACCTCGGCATAGTCCGGGGCGTCGGCCGGAAGCGCCAGGGCCTGGCCCACATGCAGTCCGGCACCGTGGCCGACATCGCGGCCGTCGTGGACAACTGCGCCGTCGCCCTCCAGGAAGCCGAGGAGATGGCCGGCTTCCGGCCGGAGCAGGTCGTCATCGGCATCGCGGGAGAGCTCGTCAAGGGCTTCACGACAGTCCACGATCAGCAGCGAGCGAGGCCCGAGCTGCCGATCTCGGAGGCCGAGCTGGGCAGGCTCATCGAGGGCGTCCAGCGCAAGGCGATGACCGAGGCGGAGCGCTCCGTCACCTGGGAGACCGGGCTGCCGAGCGTCGACGTGCGGCTCGTGCACGCCGCCGTCGTCGGGGCGTGGATCGACGGCTACGCCGTCACCAACCCGATCGGCTTCAAGGGCCGCAACGTCCGGATCGCGATCTTCGACGCGTTTGCGCCGCTCGTGCATCTCGGTGCCCTGCAGAGCGTTGCCCAGCGGCTCGGCATGGAGCTGATGGCCGTCGTCGCCGAGCCGTACGCCGTGGCGCGGGTGCTCGACAGCGAGCAGGTCCGCCAGGCCGGCGCGCTGTTCATCGACGTCGGGGGCGGCACGACCGACGTCGCGCTCGTCCGCCAGGGCGGGATCGAGGGGACCCGAATGTTCGCCCTCGGCGGGCGGGCGTTCACGAAGTCGATCGCGGACCGCCTGGAGCTGCCGTTCCCCCGGGCCGAGGCGCTCAAGGTCGACTACGCCCGGGGGATCGCCGGCGAGCGCGAGGCCGCGGTCCGGGAGATCGTCGCCGACGACGTGGCCGTCTGGGCGGCCGGGGTGGAGCTCGTGATGGAGGAGCTGGCCGCCGGCGACCTGTTGCCGGGCCGGATCTACCTCTGCGGCGGCGGGTCGCGCCTGCCGGAGGTGCCGGCCGCGCTGGCCGGGCCGGCCTTCGCCGAGCACCTGCCGTTCGCGCGCCCGCCGGAGGTGACGATCCTCGCGCCCGAGCAAATCGAGCGGATCCGCGACGACACTCGGCTCCTCGAGGACCAGCAGGATGTCACACCGATGGGCCTGGCCTTCCAGGCGATCGAGCTCGGGACGTCGACCAACGTCCTCGACGCGTCGCTGCGGCGGGTCGTCAGGGCGATGAAGCTCTGATGGCCGACCAGCCGTCGGCACCGGCCACGCCGCCGACGCCGATCCTGTACCTCGACGCGGACGACGAGATCACCTCGGCCGCGGCCCGGATCCGGGGCGTGGCCGGCGGGCGCGTCGCGCTGGTCGTGCCGTTCGGCTCGCGCCTCGCGACGTCGCGGATCAACTTCCGCCTGCTGGCCCGGGAGGCGAGCGAGCGCGGCAAGGCGATCGAGATCGTGGCGGCGGATGCGTCGGCCCGCGCGCTGGCCGCATCGGCCGGGCTGCCGGTCCACCCGTCTGTCGCGGCGTTCGAAGGCCGCGTGCCGGCGGGCGCGGCGGGAACGCCCGCGATCGGGGCCACGAATGGCCACGAGCCGTCGGCGGACGCCGCCTCGAACGCTCGCGCGACGCCGGACGACGCGGCCACGGAGGTCCTGGCGATCCCGGCCGACCCCACGACGCACCGGGGCCTCGCGAAGCCACGCGACCGAACGAGCGTCCCGCTCGTCGGACCGGCGCGCCCGCCCGTCCGGACCAGCGTCATCGCCGGCGTCGTCGTCGCGCTCGCCATGCTCCTCGTGATCAGCGCCTGGGCCGCGGTCGCGGTCCTGCCGTCCGCGACCATCAGCCTCGCCCCGCGCTCCGACGCCGCGGGGCCCCTCGACCTGACGGTCCAGGCCAGGACCGACGTGACCGCTCCCGACGCCGGCACGCTCGTGATCCCGGCGCGGCGCTTCAGCTTCGATCTCGAGGCGACCGACACGTTCCCGGCGACCGGCGTCAAGGTCACCGAGTCGAAGGCCACCGGCTCGGTCACGTTCGCCAACTTCGACACCGGCGGCGGGGTGCTCATCCCGGCCGGCACGATCGTCCGGACCAAGGACCGCATCGAGTTCGCGACGCTGGCCGAGGTGACCCTGCCACGCGCGACCTTCGACCTCTTCCCGCCGTTCGCCGTGCACCCGTCGACGAGCAGCGTCGGGGTCGAGGCCGTGGTCGCGGGCGTGACCGGCAACGTCGGCAACAATGCGATCGTCGACGTGCCCAAGGCCCGGAACACGCTGACGGTGACGAATCCCGACGCGACCAGTGGTGGCGGCCGGACCGAATCGCCGCAGGTCAGCCAGGCCGACGTCGACGCCGCGCTCGCCGCCCTCGAGGGTCAGCTTCGGGCCCAGCTCACCGCGATCGCCGTCGCGCCGCCGGGGGTACCGCCCGGCACCGAGCTGTTCGGTGAGACGGCGGTCGTCGACGAGTCCGAGCCGTCGGCCGACCCGGCCTCGATCGTGGGCACGGAGGCGGCCGAGTTCGAGCTGGGGATGACCGGCACGGGCTCGGTCCTGGGGGTCGACCCGGCGCCGCTCGAGACGGTCGCCGAAGAGCGGCTCGAGGATCGCGTCCCGGCCGGCTGGCAGATCGCGGACGGCTCGATCGAGGTCGCCGTCGGCGAGCCGTCGGTGTTCGGCGACACCGTGACCTTCCCGGTCACGGTCGGGGCGACGCAGGTCCGCGTCGTCGATCGCGACGCGCTGCTGCAGGAGATCCGGGGCCTCACCCGGGCCGAGGCCCGCGTCCGGCTGGCAGCCTACGGCGACGTGACGATCGAGCTCTGGCCGGGATGGGTGGCAAACGTCCCGGGCGACGTCTCCAAGGTGACCCTGACGATCCTCGAGCCGCGGCCGGCCGCCTCGCCGTCGCCACCGCCGCCGTCGGGGGCCGCACCGTCGTGACGATCCTTGGCGTCGACCTCGGCGAGCGGCGGATCGGGTTGGCGATCGCCGAGGACGACGCGCTGTCGGCGCGGCCGCTCGCGACGATCCGGCGTGACCGGCGGCTCGACCCTGAGCGCGACGCGGCCACGTTGGCGAGATTCGTAACGGCGAATCGGGTCGCGGAGCTCGTGGTCGGCCTGCCGCTCGAGGCGAGCGGCGCGGAGGGGACGATGGCGGCCGCGGCACGGGCATGGGCCGCCGAGATCGCCGTCCGCCTCGGGCTGCCGGTTTCGCTCCGCGACGAACGCCTCACGAGCCACGTCGCCGAATCGCGCCTCGGGCCGATGCCGCGAGGGCGCTCCGGCGGCCCGCCGTCACGATCGCAGCGGGACCGGTATCGTGAGCGGGTGGATCGGGAGGCGGCGACGATCATCCTCCAGGACGAGCTCGATGCCAGGCGGGCCGGGCCGAAGCCCGAGCGCCCGTGAGCCGCCGACGTGAGCCAGTCGTGAGCCGGCGCCGGTGAGCATCCGGGGCGGGCGCTCCCCCCGGGAGCCGGAGATGCCGATCTGGCGCGCGTCCGACGGCCGGGGCCAACCGCCCGTCTACCACCGCTCGCGCAACGGCAATCGTGGGTTCCGCCTGCCCGGGATCGTTCGGTTCCTGCTGTTCACCGGCCTCCTCGCCGGCTTCGTCCTCGTCGTCCTCCTGACGGCGCTCCGGCCGATCCTTCGGGCGGGGGTCGTCGGCTGGGCTTGGGACAACCCGGGCGCGATCACCCAGTTCCCGTTCGTCGCTGATCTGGTCGCGGAGGACCTAGGCGACGCCGTCACCGCGCCGGCCGGAGGCGCGGCGACCGAATCGGTGTTCAACGTCAATCCCGGCGATTCGATCTTCGACGTCGCGTCCCGGCTGGCCGAGGGCCGCTATGTCGTGAGCGAGCGGGCGTTCCTGCTCGTGGCCCTGCGCGAGGATCTGAACGAGAAGCTGACCGCCGGGGCGTTCGTGCTCCGCGGCAACATGACGCCCGCCGAGGTGGCCGAGGCGCTCGTCATCGCGAAGGTCACCTACACGACCCTCGACGTGACGTTCCGCGAAGGCCTCCGGATCGAGCAGATGACGGCCCTCCTCCAGACCCTCGAGACGGGCGTCGATCCGGCCGAGTTCTACGAACTGGCGAAGCACCCGCCGACGGAGCTCCTTGCCGACTTCCCATGGTTGCAGCTGCCGGAAGGAGCCAGCCTCGAGGGCTTCCTCATGCCGGCCGGCTACAAGCTCGTGACGTCGTCCAACGGCGGCCCGCACCGGGTGACGTCGGCCGAGGACCTCGTCCGGGCGATGCTCGGGCACTTCGAGAAGATGGTCGGTGCGGACCGGATCAACGTGCCGGCCGAGCGCGGCATGTCGTTCTACGAGGTCGTGACCCTGGCCTCCATCATCGAGCACGAGGCGGCGCTCGACGAGGAGCGGGCGCTCATCGCGGGCGTCTACCAGAACCGCCTCGATGGCCTGAACGGCGTGGCCCGGATCCTGAACGCCGACCCGACCGTGAAGTACGCGACCGACACGATGGCCCTCGCGAAGCTGCCGTTCGAGCAGTGGAAGGACTTCTTCTTCTGGGACCTGCCGCCGGGGCCGCTGGCCGACGTCAAGGTCGATCCGGACCTGCAGGGCTACCAGACGTACCAGACGGCCGGGCTCATCCCCGGGCCGATCTCGACCGCCAGCCTGGCCTCGATCGACGCCGCGCTCAGCCCCGACCAGGCGAAGGGGTACCTGTACTTCGTGCTCATCCCGAACACCAAGGAGCACGCCTTCGCGAAGACCCTTCGCGAGCACAACGCCAACCTCGTGAAGTACGGGTACCGCTGATGGCCATCGACGAACAGGCTCCGATCGCGCGTCCGGCGCTCCGTCACCTGGGCCCCGCCGAGTGGCCCCACCCGGCCGACTTCGCGGCTCCGCCGACGAAAGCGGACCGCGAGCGCTGGGTCGAGGCCGACCGGGCGGCCCGGCCGGACCGGCTGGCGCGGCTCCGCTCCCGGATGGCCGAGGCTGGTGTCGACGGCTACTTCGGTCTCCGCTGGGAGCACATGCGGTACCTCACCGGCCTGCCGTTCGACGAGCGCGAGGTGACGGGCTCCGGCGATTCCGGGAAGTTCCTCGTGACCGCCGACGACCTGTGGGTCCTGGCCGATTCTCGTTACACGATCGCCGTCGCCCGGCACGCGCCCGAGGCCCGGATCTTCGCGGCTCAGCAGCAGCTGACCGAGATGTGGGCCGAGCTGGTCGGCGACGCCGGCGTGAAGCGCGTGGCCGTCGAGGCGATGACGATCCCGCACCTCGCCTGGACCCGGAGGGCCGAGGCGTCGCCGGACGTCGAGCTCTTGCCGATCGAGGGCTGGGTCGAGGCGGATCGCCAGGTCAAGACGCCCGAGGAGCTGGAGCGCATCGCGGCCGCGTCGGCGGTGGCCGACCGGGCCCTCGCCTCGCTGCTGCCGTCGATCCGGCCCGGCGTGACGGAGCAGGAGCTGGCGCTGGACCTCGAGTGGCGGATCCGGACCGGCGGCGCGGAGCGGCTGGCGTTCGAGGTTGCCTGCCTCGCCGGCCCCGAGGCCGCCCTGCCCCACGGCTCGCCCGGTGATCGACCGGTCCTCCCCGGCGCGGTCCTGCTGTTCGACTTCGGCGCCCAGGTCGAGGGCTACCGCAGCGACATGACCCGGACGCTGTTCGTCGGCGAGCCGTCGGAGCGCGATCTCGGCGTCTACGAGGTCGTGGCGGGAGCGCAGGAGGTCGTGTTCGAGCGGCTGCGGGAGGCGGTCGACGCCGCCCGGCGCGGCGAGCCGATGCCGCCAGGTCGGTCCATGGATGCCCTGGCGCGGGCGTTCATCGAGGCCGACGGGCGGTGGCCCGCCTACGGCCACGGCCTGGGACACGGCATCGGCCTCGCGACCCACGAGCTGCCCGGCCTCGGCAGCCGATCACCGATCGCGCCGCTCCCGGAGCGGACGGCGTTCTCGGTCGAGCCCGGGATCTACCTCGAGGGCCAGACCGGCGTACGAATCGAGGACCTCGTCGACTTTCCGGATGACAATGGGCCACAGGCCGCCGTGGTTCGGATCGCGCATCGAACCCGACGTGTCGACGATGATCGCGATGTAGTTGCTGCCGACCGGCAGGCCGACCGGCGTGGGCTTGACCTCCGGCAGCA
>JBQGDI010000083.1:0-9778 GCA_052038965.1 Candidatus Limnocylindrales bacterium
CTGAAACATCTGTTCGGTTTCAGCGCGGTCGCGTACACTTCGGGCCGTGCCCCAGGAGTCGATCGTCGTTCGCGGAGCGCGCGAACACAACCTCAAGAACGTCACCGTCGAGTTCCCCCGGGATCGTCTCGTCGTCATCACCGGGCTGTCCGGCAGCGGCAAGTCGAGCCTCGCCTTCGACACGATCTACGCCGAGGGGCAGCGGCGCTACGTCGAGAGCCTGAGCGCCTACGCCCGGCAGTTCCTGGGCCAGATGGAGAAGCCGGACGTCGACCAGATCGACGGCCTCAGCCCGGCGATCTCGATCGACCAGAAGGGCGCGTCGCGGAACCCGCGTTCGACCGTTGGCACGGTGACCGAGATCTACGACCACCTGCGGCTGCTGTTCGCCCGGATCGGGCATCCGCACTGCCCGGTCTGCGGCCGCGAGATCGAGCGCCAGAGCGTCCAGCAGATCGTCGACCAGGTGCTGGGCCTGGCGGAGGGAACTCGGCTGCTCGTCCTCGGGCCGCTCGTCAAGGATCGCAAGACCGAGGGCGACCGGATCTTCGAGGCCGCTCGGCGCCAGGGCTTCGTCCGCGTCCGCGTCGACGGCGAGACCTACGACCTGGCCGAGGCCCCGACGCTCGACAAGTACAAGCGCCACACGATCGAGGTCGTCGTCGACCGCTACGTCGTCCGCCGGGCCGAGGCACCCGATGCGTGGGCGAGGGACGACCGCGGCCGGCCGGTCGACCCGACGACCGGCAAGCCGCTGGAGGACCCCGACCGACCACGCCTCGCGGACTCGATCGAGACCGCCCTTCGCCTCGGCGAGGGCGTCGTCCAGATAGCCCCCGTCCCGCGGGAGGGCGAGGCCCCGGGGTTCGAGGAGCGCCGCTACTCGGAGCGTTACTCCTGCCCGTACGACGGCACGATGATCGACGAGCTGGAGCCGCGCAGCTTCTCGTTCAACTCCCCGCACGGCGCCTGCCCGACCTGCACCGGCCTGGGCACGCGCCTGGAGATCGATCCGGCCCTGGTCGTCCCGGACAGGGGCAAGAGCGTCCTGCAAGGCGCCGTCGTGCCGTGGTCCCGGATGCCGACCGATGCCTCGTGGCGGCTGAAGATGAGCGAGGCTGTCTTCCGGAAGCACGGCTGGGACCCGGCGAAGCCGCTCCGCGAGCTGCCCGCGGCGGCGATCGACTACCTGCTGTTCGCGCCGCGGGACGCCGAGACCGTCGTCATCCGCTACCGCCATGAGCGCGGCGAGAACTCCTACAAGGCTCACTTCGAGGGCGCGGTCACGAACCTCGCGCGGCGCTACCGCGAGACCGCCAGCGAGTACATCAAGACGGAGCTCGAGAAGTTCATGGTCGAGCGGCCGTGCCCGGCCTGCGGAGGGAAGCGCCTGCGGCCCGAGGCGCTCGGGGTGACCGTCGACGGGCGGGACATCGCCGAGGTCGCGGACCTCTCGATCACCGACGCCCTCGAGTGGGCGAACGCGCTGCCGTCGCGCGTCACGGATCGCGAGCGGACGATCGCCTACCAGGTCCTCAAGGAGATCCGTGCGCGCCTCGGCTTCCTCGTCGACGTCGGGCTCGACTACCTGACGATCAACCGGACCAGCCAGACCCTGTCCGGCGGCGAGGCCCAGCGGATCCGGCTCGCGACCCAGATCGGGACGACCCTCATGGGCTGCCTGTACATCCTCGACGAGCCGTCGATCGGGCTGCACCAGCGGGACAACGCCAAGCTGATCGCGACCCTCACGCGGCTGCGCGACCTCGGCAACACGGTCCTCGTCGTCGAGCACGACGAGGAGACGATCCGGACGGCCGACTGGGTCATCGACATCGGGCCCGGAGCCGGCGAGCACGGCGGCGAGATCGTGGCCAACGGCCGGCTCGAGGCCCTCCTGGCCGAGCCGCGCTCGATCACCGGGGCGTTCCTCCGCGGCGAGCGGGCGGTGCCCATCCCGGCGCGGCGACGGAAGGGCAGCGGCAAGGAGCTCGTCGTGCGCGGAGCCCGCGAGCACAACCTCAAGGGGATCGACGTGGCGTTCCCGCTCGGGACGTTCACCGCCGTCACCGGCGTGTCCGGCAGCGGAAAGAGCACGCTCGTCACGGAGGTCCTGTACCGGGCCCTGGCGCGCGACCTCTTCGCGTCGCGGGCGCCCGTCGGCCGGCACGACGGGATCGACGGCGCGGACCTGATCGACAAGGTCATCGAGATCGACCAGAGCCCGATCGGCCGGACGCCACGGTCCAACCCGGCAACGTACACCGGCCTGTTCGGCCCGATCCGCGAGCTGTTCGCCGCGACGCCCGAGGCCCGCGTCCGCGGCTACGGCCCCGGTCGCTTCTCGTTCAACGTCAAGGGTGGCCGGTGCGAGAACTGCAAGGGCGACGGGATCATCAAGATCGAGATGCAGTTCCTGCCCGACGTCTACGTCCCATGCGAGGTCTGCAAGGGCGCCCGCTACAACCGCGAAGCGCTCGAGAGCCACTACAAGGGCCGGAGCATCTCCGAGGTCCTCGAGATGACCGTCGAGGAGGCGCTCGAGTTCTTCTCGGCGGTGCCGTCGGTCCGCACCAAGCTCCAGACCCTCAACGACGTCGGCCTCGGCTATATCCACCTCGGGCAGCCCGCGACGACGCTGTCGGGCGGCGAGGCCCAGCGGGTGAAGTTGTCGACCGAGCTCTCCCGGCGCGCGACAGGCCGGACGCTCTACGTCCTCGATGAGCCCACGACCGGCCTCCACTTCGCCGACGTCGAGAAGCTCCTGCAGGTCCTCCACCGCCTCGTCGAGACCGGCAACACGGTGGTCGTGATCGAGCACAACCTCGACGTCATCAAGACCGCCGACTGGATCGTCGACCTCGGGCCGGAGGGCGGCGCGCGCGGTGGTGAGATCGTGGCCGAGGGCCCGCCCGAGGCGATCGCTCGCGTCCGCCGCTCGGCGACCGGCGAGTACCTCGCGCGTGTACTCCGCGGCGAGCCGCTGGTGCCGCTGTCGGACGTGACGTTCGCCGAGGCGGCGGGGCGGGTTCGGGCGCTGGCGAAGCCGTCGGCCGGGAGCGGGTCGCGCCGCAAGGTCGCCGCCGCCAGCTGACGCGGCAGCGAGACACGATGTCGCCGGCGCGCCAGCCCGCACGTCACGAGGTCCCCGAGGTCGACGCCGCGGCGCTCGAGGCCGCCCGCGCGGCGGAGCGCCTGCTCGACGCGGCTCGGGAGCGCGGATCGGACCGCTGGGTCCGCTTCCTCGCGGCCCTGCCGGACCGGCTGCGCGATGACCCGATCCGGGATCTCCGGGGCGCCGCGCGCCTGGCGCGGGCGGCCTACGGTCCGAAGGATTCGGTCCGCGACGCCCTGGCCCCGGACGTCACCGAGCCGTTCGTGGCGGCGATCGACCGCCTGCTGAAGGCCCTCGCCCGCTGGGAAGCTCACCGCGGCGGCTGAGGCGGTGGCCATGGCGGCCGAGGCGATGGCCGCAGCGCCGCGGCGGACTGCGGGCCCGCGGTCGAGTTTGGCAGCCGGCGGGTCAGTACACGAACGGAATGAGGGCCTTCGTCACGCGGCGGTAGGCGTCGTAGTCGGGATAGCGGCTCGCCAGCCAGGCCTCCTCGCGCCGCCGCTTGAGGTCGAGCACGACGGCCACGAACGCCGTGGCGCCGAACGTGCCGATCCACGGCGCGATGAGCGAGAGCCCCACCGCGCCGAGGATGAGGCCGCCATAGATCGGGTGGCGGACGAACCGGTAGGCGCCGCTCCGGACGAGCCTCGCGTCGTGCCGGGGATGCGGGACGGCGGTCAGGGCCTGCCCGCGTCGCAGCTCGATGATCCCCGAGCCGATCAGGATCGCCCCCACCGCCCCCGCGGCGTAGCCCGCCATTTGGAGCGCGAGCCCGAGATCGCCTGCCGGCGCCGGCGGCGCGAGCCACACGGCCAAGGCCACGACGGCGAACGCGACGAGCTGCAGGGCGACCCAGCCCTCGCCGCGGGCTCCGAGTGCGGGGAGGTTGGCCATCCGCGAAGCGTACGGGCCGGGCAGTCCGGCTGCGCCGCTGGCCCGAATCACGCCGCCGCGTCCGTCTCGGCCAGGCCGAGCTCGCTCGGGCTGAAGGCCTCGAGCAGGAACGGCGACGGCGACCCCGGATCGTAGGCGAGCGTCAGGCTCTTCCGCGGTCGAGTCCACGCGACATACGCGAGACGCCGCTCCTCTTCGAGCGCGCGCTCGGGTTCGAGTGCATCGGCCACTGATCGTGCGCTCGGGAAACGGCCCGCCACCAGGCCGATCACCGCCACGTGGTCGAACTCGAGGCCCTTCGTCCCGTGGGCCGTTGCGAGGGTCAGCGGCGCATCGTCCCGGCGCAGGGCCGACAGCTGGCTTCGCATCCACGTGATCCGCGCTCGAAGGTCGTCCAGGTCCCGGCAACCGGCCGCCCAGCCGAGAACCGCCTCCGCGATCGACACGAGGCCCGTCCCTGCGTCGCCATCCGACTCGGCCGGGTGGGCGACGAGGGCGGCTCGGACCTCCGCGATGCGAGCGAGGAGCGGCCGCGCCGACGCCGCGTTCGCGACGAGCGAGAGGATCACGTCGACCGCCTCGGATTCGATCGGCAGCGCCAGGTCGGGCGCTCGGAACGCCATCTCGAGCCGGACCGCCGCGACGACGACCGGCAGCAGCTCGCGGTTCGTCCGGGCCAGGATGGCACGCGTCGAATCGTCGCCCGGCCACGACGCGAGGATCGCCGCGGCCGCGTCCGTCTCGTCGGCCGCCGACGGCGCGAGGGCGAGCCTGCCCTCGGCCCGTGGACCGGCCCGGATGCGCTTCGCGAACCGCTCGGTGTTCCGCTCGACGAGCCGGACGGCCCGCTCGAGCGCGACCGCCGGGCATCGGTAGTTCGTCTCGAGGTCCACGCGTAGCAGCCCGGGCAATGCCTCTGCGGCGAGTTGGAGTAGGCGTCGCACGTCGGCCAGCCGCCAACCGTAGATGCTCTGGTCGTCGTCCCCGACGAAGAACACGCGGTTCGCCGGCGCGGCGAGCAGCAGGGCCATCCGGAGCTGGCTGCGGTCGAGGTCCTGCGCCTCGTCGACGAGGAGGTGGGCGCAGCGTGCCCGCCACTTCGCCAGGACGGCGGGGTCGCTCGCGAGGAGCCGCAGCGACCGCGCGACGAGGTCGTCGAAGTCCAAGCCGCCCAGTTCCTCGAGCGTTCGCTCGTACGCGGCGTAGGTTCGTGCGACCGGGCCCGCCTCGGCGTCGCCCTCGATGGCCGCCGGGTCGACATCGAGGTCCAACTTGAACCGCGAGATGACCGTATCGAGGTGCCGGCGCTCGGCTGCCGAGGCATCCGGGCGCACGATGCGCAGCACGGCGTCGCGGTCCAGCACCGGCTCGACCGGCTGCCCCGCCTCGCGCAGGATCTCGAGGCCGAGGGCGTGAAAGGTCCGGATCCGAACGCGGTCGCTGAGGCCGTTGCCGAGCGGTGCGAGCGCCGCCTCGACCCGCTCGCGCAGCTCGTCCGCGGCGCGCCGGTTGAAGGTCAGCGCGCAAACCGAGTCGGCCGACGCCCCAGCGTCGACGAGCCAGGCAATGCGAGCTACGAGAGTGGTCGTCTTGCCCGACCCGGCCGGCGCGACGCACAGCACCGGACCGGGCGCGGCCGTCGCCGCCCGCCGCTGATCGGACGCGAGGCGGTCGAGTCGAGCGCTGATGGAGGGGTGCATCCGGGCAGTCTCGGCGAGGCCGCTTCACCCCCGATCACCACGCCGGACGACACGGTCCGGTGCATGGTCGCACCACTTTCGCGCCCCCGTCCGAAGTGCGCTCCGGTGTCCGCAGGTGAGATCGGGTGCGGCGTGGCATGAGGCTTTCCCGCCCGATCCGCTCGCGCTATCGTGGGCGACCTAGGGTTCGGAACCGGAGGAGCTCCAACCCGGGCTACTCGTGCCCACACACGTGGAGGAGGATCCCGTGTCCGTCTCGACCGTGCCGCGGCGTTTCCGCCGCGGGTCAGTCGCCCTCATCGTTCTCGCCGCCATCTCGCTCATCGTGCCGCTCGGGGCCGGCGCCGCCCCGGGCGGTGGCCCCGGCGGCGGCAAGCCAACGGCCCCGAAGGCGATCTTCTTCGCCGGGGACGGGATGCGGCCCGACCTCGTCGACCGGTACGTCGCCGAGGGCGCGATGCCCACCTATGCCGACCTGCTCGCCAAGGGCGTGAAGGGCCAGAACGGGTTGCTCCAGGCCTTCCCGCCGAACACCGGCGTCGGCTGGTACACGCTCGCCACCGGCACGTGGCCGGGTGAGCACGGTTCCACGAACAACACCTTCCACCGGACCGGGGAAGGCAATTTCAACAACCGGACCGCGCTCGGCGCCAGCGTCCTCCAGGCGGACACCCTGCACCAGGCCGCCGAGCGCGCTGGCAAGACGGTCGTCTCCGTCGAGTGGGTCGGAGCCCGGACGCACGGCCTCCAGGGGCCCGTGGTCGACTTCCGGACGTTCTTCTCGAACCGCGGGATCCTGCTCAACTACGACCTCGCCGGCCAGCCGGCCGGGGCCAACGCCTTCGGTGTCAGCTACCAGCGGGTCGACCTCGACCCGGCCACCGGCTGGACCAATGTCCCGGCATCCTTCAGCCCCGCGATGCAGGAGAGCCTGCTCCTGACCAACACCGCCTTCCCGGCGGCCGACAACATCAACCGGACGTACGACCTCTACATCTACGACTCCACGAACGACGCGACGACGAACTACGACCACGTCCTGGCCGTCCCCTCGACGGCCGGGAAGGATGGCGCCGCGGTCGTCGCCGACCTGGCCGAAGGGGACTGGGCGGACGTCAAGGTCACGCTGACCGGCGGTCGTGCCGGCCAGACCGCGGGCTTCTACCTGAAGGCCGTCGAGATCGCGCCCGACCTGTCGCAGTTCCGGATCTACTTCACCTCGATCGCTCGCGCCAACGCCTCGTACAGCGGCTGCACCTATGCCGCCGGCTGCGCCACGGCCCTTGGCTTCGAGGAGACGCTCAACGCGTCGTTCCCGAGCTCGACGGCCGCGGACTTCGCGCCGCTCGAGGGCGGGATCGTCGACGAGGACACGTACGTCGAACAGGGTTTGATGTGGCGGGACGCCCATTGGGCGTACCTCGAGTACATCCTGGACGACCTTGACGTCGACGCCGACCTGCTGTTCCTCGGCAACCCGGCGACCGACGAGTTCTCCCACCAGTTCATGGGGCTCGTCACGCCGACCGACATCGACGGCAACCCGAACCCGTATTACGACGACCTGACCAACGACGACGTGCCCGACGGCCGGTTGGCGGTCCGAGAGGGGTACATCCGGGCGGCCTACCACGAGGCGGATCAGACGCTCGCCCTCGGTCGTGCCCTCATGGGCAGCGAGGCGACGGTGTTTGCCGCTTCCGACCACGGCTTCGCGCCGCAGTGGTACGCGGTCAACGTCTCGAAGGCCCTCGTCGACCTGGGCTACCAGGGTGCCGAGCAGACCAGCAACTGCCGCAAGGCCGCCTCCGGCCCCACCCTGGTCAAGGAATGCCACGCGGGTGGCACGGTCCAGCTGTACATCAACCTCGCCGGACGCGACCCGGCGACCGGCAACACGCCGCAGGTCGCGTCGGGGGACTACGAAGCCGTCCGCGATGCCCTCGTGGACTACTTCGAGAACCTCGACGACCCGAACCTGCCGGGCCAGCAACAGGTCGTGGCAGCGGTCTTCAAGAAGGAGCAGCTTCGGGACGTCGACGGCACCGACGCGCTCCATCCCAACCGCAGTGGCGACGTCGTGGTGGTCTTCCGGCCGCCCTACCAGACCGACGCGGCAACGCCCGGCACGCTGGTCGCGTTCAGCCAGTTCTTCGGGCAGCACGGCTACCTCCCCGAGCTCGTCGATCTCGAGCACAACGTCAACATGCACGGCACCTTCGTGGCCGCCGGGCCCGGGATCCGCCATCGCGATCCGGCGACCGGCGTGCGGGCGATCGACCTCGCCCCGACGATCGCCTACCTGATGGGCTTCCCGGGGCCGCAGAGCGCCCGCGGGCGGATCCTGACCGAGATCACCACCAAGCCGTCTGTGAAGCTCGCCACGATCCTCCAGATCAGCGACTACCACGGACAGCTCGTGCCCCTCTCGGAAACGGCCGACAACCTGTCCGGCGGCGGAGCCGCCAACCCGTCGTTCTCGATCGGCGGGGCGGCCTTCCTCAAGCCGTGGTTCGACTGGTATCGATCGCCATCCGAGGCGCCGAACGGGGCCCTGACGGTCGCCGGCGGGGATTCCGTCGGGGCAACGCCCCCGATCTCGGCGTTCTTCGGTGACACCCCGACGATCGAGCTCATGAACCTCATGGGCTTCACATCCGACGGCGTCGGCAATCACAATTTCGACGCCGGCCAGACCTACTTCCGGACGACCCTCGTCCCGTTGGCCAACTTCCCGTACTTCACGGCCAACATCATCGATCCGGCGACGGGCCGCACCCCGCCGGAGTGGCAGCCGTCGGGGGTCTTCTCGTTCGACGGCTTCAAGCTCGGGGTGGTCGGCTTCTCGAACGCCGACCTGACGGACCTGATCTTCCCCGGTAATCTCGATCCGTTCGTGGTCACCGACGCGGTCGCGGCGGTCAATGCCGAGGCGACGCGACTCCGCGCCGTCCGGAAGGTCGCCGCCGTCGTGGTGGTTGGCCACGAGGGCGCCACGGCCGGGACGTTCAACGATCCCACCGGCCCATTGGTGGACATCGCCGACGACCTGGTCGGCGTCGACGTCGCGCTCGGCGACCACAGCAACTTCCAGACGATCGACGTGCGGCCCAATGGCGTGCTGATCGCCGAGAACCTCAGCAAGGGCGTCCGGTTCACCCGGACCCGTCTGGTCATCGATCCCGCCACGAAGACGGTCCTCTACAAGACGGCCGACTTCCACCGGCCGTGGACCATCGGCGTCACCCCCGACCCGACGATCCAGGGCCGCATCAACGACCTGAACGCACAGCTCCAGCCGATCCTCGGGACCGTCATTGGCAGCTCGACCGTCGAGATCCTGCGGTCGGACGTCTGCGGACGGGCCGACGGGCGGCTGTGCGAGTCGTTGGTCGGCGACGTCACGACCGACGCGATGCGCGCGGCCTACGCCGGCATCGGCGTGGAGTTCGCGATCACCAACTCGGGCGGGCTGCGCGACCGGCTGACGTGTCCGGCCGCGGGTGGCGGCAGCGGCTTCTGTCCGGCCTTCGTGCCGCCGCCGTACCTCATCACCAGGGGCCAGGTCCTGGCGGTCCTGCCGTTCGGCAACGTCGTCGTCACGCTGCAGATCAGCGGCGCCGAGCTCAAGACCATGCTCGAGAACGGCGTGTCCTCGATGCCCGCGGCGAACGGCCGCTTTGCCCAGGTCTCCGGCCTGTGCTTCAGCTACGACATCGAGGCCCCGGCGGGAAGTCGGGTCCTCAGCGCGGTCCGACAGGCCGCCGACGGAACGTGCACCGGGGCGCCGATCGACCTGACCGCCGCCTCGACCTACACGATTGCCGAGAACGACTTCATGTCGACCGGCGGCGATGGCTACCCGAACTTCTTCAGCCGGGCCACGACCCAGAACATCATGGACCAGGTCCTGGCCGACTACGTGACGGCCAACTCGCCGCTCAACCCTTCGATCCAGGGCCGCATTGACTGTGTCGACGCCAACCCGGGCGCCGGCAACGACTGTCCAGCAGGGTCGCCGTAGCCGCTTGATCGTCACCTGATCGTGGCGGGGCGGGGCCGCGGGCCC
>JBQGDI010000084.1:0-21560 GCA_052038965.1 Candidatus Limnocylindrales bacterium
CCGGCGACAACGTCGAGATGGGCGTCGAGCTGATCACCCCGATCGCCCTCGAGGTCGGCCAGCGCTTCGCGATCCGCGAGGGTGGCCGGACCGTCGGCGCCGGCGCGATCACGAGCATCGTCGAGTAACGAGATGGCGAAGCAGCGAATCCGGATCCGCCTCAAGGCCTACGACCACCGGCTGCTCGATCAGTCGGCGGCGCAGATCGTCGAGACGGCCCAGCGAACGGGCGCCGACATCGTCGGCCCGGTGCCGCTGCCCACCCGGATCGAGAAGTTCACGGTCCTGCGCTCACCGTTCATCGACAAGGACAGCCGGGAGCAGTTCGAGATCCGTACCCACAAGCGGCTCGTCGACATCCTGGACCCGTCGTCGAAGACGGTCGACGCCCTGATGCGGCTCTCGCTTCCGGCGGGCGTCGACATCGAGATCAAGATGTGAGCGCGGAGCGATGAGTATCGGTCTCATTGGCCGCAAGGTCGGCATGACGCAGGTCTTCGGGAAGGACGGGTCGCTCGTGGCCGTGTCCGTCCTGGAGGTCGCGCCGAACACCGTCACGCGGCTCCGCACGCCCGAGCGCGATGGCTACACGGCCGTCCAACTCGGGACGGACGAGAAGCAGAAGCTGACGAAGCCCGTAGCGGGCCAGCTCAAGGACCTGCCGAAGCTCGGCACGCTCCGCGAGTTCCGTGTCGAGGACGTGACGGCATACGAGATCGGCCAGACGCTCGGTGTCGCGGACGTCTTCGCCGAGGGTGACCTCGTCGACGTGACGGGCGTGTCGAAGGGCAAGGGCTTCGCCGGTCACGTGAAGCGCCACAACTTCGGGCGCGGCCCGACGACCCACGGCTCCGACCACCACCGCGAGCCGGGATCGATCGGCCCCGGCACGACCCCCGGCCGGGTCTACAAGGGCCTCCGGATGGCCGGCCACATGGGCGACGAGCGGGTCACCACGAAGAAGGTCCGCGTCGTCCGCGCGGACGCCGATCGCAACCTCCTGCTGGTCGCGGGCAGCCTGCCGGGCGCCCGGGGCAGCCTGATCCTCGTGAAGAAGGCCTGACCGATGCCGCAGACCACGCTGTACGACCGCACCGGCGCCTCCGTCGGCAGCGTCGAGCTCAGCGACGAGCTCTTCGCCGCCCCGGTGAACGAGGCCGTGCTGCACCAGGCCGTCACGGCCCAGCTGGCCGGGCGGCGGATCGGGACCCACGACACGAAGACCCGCGGCGAGGTCGCCGGGGGCGGCAAGAAGCCGTACCGCCAGAAGGGCACCGGACGGGCCCGCCAGGGCTCGATCCGGGCCCCGCACTACAAGGGCGGCGGGGCCGTCTTCGGTCCCCACCCGAGGAGCTACGACCAGCGGCTGCCCAGGAAGATGCGGCGCCTGGCGCTGCGCGGCGCGCTGACCGCGAAGCTCGGCGACCAGGCCATCCGGGTGATCGACGACTTCGCCCTCGAGGCGACCAGGACCCGCGAGGTCGCGGGCATCCTCGCCGCGCTCAAGGCCAGCGGCCGGATCTAGGTGGTCGCCCCGGAGGCGGACGAGCAGCTCCGCCTGTCGGCCCGCAACCTGCCGAGGGTCGAGGTCATCCTGGCCGACTCGCTGAACGTCGTCGACGTCCTCAACGCCGACTGCCTCGTCATCGAGCAGCCGGCCCTGGCGAGGATGGAGGAGGTCTACCGGTGAGCGCCCTGACCGCCCCCGAGATCATCCTGAAGCCCGTCGTCAGCGAGAAGTCGATCGACCAGTCGACCCACGGCCGGTACACCTTCCGGGTCCACCCCGATGCCAACAAGATCCAGATCAAGGCAGCGATCGAGGAGCTGTACGCGGCCGACAAGGTCACCGTCGTCTCGGTCAACGTCCTGACGACGAAGGCCAAGGTCAAGGTCCGCGGCACCCGCCGCGGCCGGATCAAGGGCAGCACCTCGCCGTGGCGCAAGGCCATCGTCACCCTGGCCGCGGGCCAGAAGATCCAGTTCTTCGAGGGGGTCTGACGATGCCGCTTCGCAGCTACAAGCCCACCTCGCCCGGCCGCCGCGGGATGACCCGCTCGACCTTCGAGGAGATCACGACCACGGAGCCGTTCAAGCCGCTGCTCGAGGCCCAGCGCCGGGCGTCCGGCCGGAACAACGCCGGCCGGCTCACGGTCCGCCATCGGGGTGGCGGGGAGAAGACGCACTACCGGCGGATCGACTTCAAGCGCGACAAGTTCGGGGTCCCGGCGCGGATCGCCACGGTCGAATACGACCCGAACCGATCGGCCCGGATCGGCCTGCTCCACTACCGCGACGGCGCGAAGCGCTACATGCTCCTGCCGCACGGCCTCAAGGTCGGCGACGTGGTCGTGTCCGGCCCGGACGCCGATGCGCGGGTCGGGAACGCCCTCCCGATCGCCAACATCCCGCTCGGCACGACGATCCACAACATCGAGCTCGTGCCCGGCAAGGGTGGCCAGATCGTGCGGTCCGCCGGCACATCGGCCCAGCTGCTCGCCAAGGAGGGCGATTACGCCCAGGTCCGGCTGCCGTCGGGCGAGGTCCGCCGGGTCAGCGTCCGCTGCATGGCGACCGTCGGCCAGGTCGGCAACCTCGATCACGAGAACCAGAACCTCGGCAAGGCCGGTCGGGCTCGCCACATGGGCCAGCGACCGGAGGTCCGCGGCGTCGTCATGAACCCGCGGGACCATCCGCACGGCGGCGGCGAGGGCAAGTCACCGACGGGCATGCCGCCGAAGACGCCGTGGGGCGCACCGGCGATGGGCTACCGCACGCGCCGGCCGTCAGGCGGCGCCGGCAGCGACCGCCTCCTCGTCCGTTCGCGGCGCCGGAAGTAGCGGAAGGGAACAGGTAGGAGATGTCCCGTTCGATCAAGAAGGGCCCGTTCATCGAGTCCCGGCTCCTGGGCCGGATCGAGCAGATGAACAAGAAGAGCGAGAAGAAGGTCGTCAAGACGTGGTCGCGCGCGTCCGTGATCTTCCCGTCGTTCATCGGCCACACCGTTGCCGTCTACAACGGCCGCAAGCACGTCCCGGTCTACGTGACCGAGAACATGGTCGGCCACCGCCTCGGTGAGTTCGCCCCGACTCGCACCTACCGCGGGCACGGCAAGCACACCGACCGGTCGACGAGCCCGAAGTAGGAGCCCCGAAGGTGCGAGTTTCAGCGACCGCCAAGTACGTCCGCGGCTCGACCCGGAAGGCCCGCCTCGTCGTGGGGGTCATCCGCGGCCGGTCCGTGGAGGAGGCGACCGCCCTGCTCCGCTTCATGCCCCAGGGCTTCGCGAAGGACGTCGCCGGGGTGCTCAAGAGCGCCGCGGCGAACGCCGAGAACAACCTCAACCTGCCCGCCGACGAGCTGGTCGTGCTCGACGCGCGCGCCGACGAGGGGCCGACGCTCAAGCGCTGGCGCCCGCGCGCCCAGGGTCGGGCCTACCACATCCACAAGCCGATGACCCACATCACGGTCACCGTCGGGAACCGGGAGGACTAGCACCATGGGACGAAAGGTCCACCCGTACGGCTTCCGACTCGGGATCACCCGGACCTGGACCGCGAAGTGGTACCACGACAAGGAGTACACCGACCTCCTCGTCGAGGACATCGCGATCCGGCAGCTCGTCGAGAAGCGACTCGCGAACGCCAGCGTCAGCGGCGTCGAGATCGAGCGCAACTTCGGCCAGGTGACCGTCACGGTCCACACCGCCAAGCCCGGCATCGTCATCGGCAAGGGCGGCCAGAACGTCGAGGTCCTGCGCCAGCAGATCGGCGCGCTCACGAAGCGCAAGGTCAAGCTGGAGATCAAGGAGATCCGCCAGCCGGAGCTCGATGCCTACCTCGTCGCGACCAACATCGCCCAGCAGCTGACCCGCCGGATCGCCTTCAAGAAGGCCATGAAGCAGGCCATCCAGCGGTCGATGAAGGCCGGCGCGAAGGGCGTCAAGATCATGGTCTCGGGCCGCCTCGGCGGCGCCGAGATGAGCCGGACGGAGTGGGACCGCGAGGGTCGCATCCCGCTCGGGACGCTCCGTGCCGACATCAGCTACGGCCAGGTCCACGCCCACACGACCTACGGCCGGATCGGGGTCAAGGTCTGGATCTACCGCGGCGACGTCCAGCCGCAGCGCGCCGTCGCGCCGCAGCTCCAGGCCGCGGCCGGGCAGGGGGTCTGACGATGCTCCTCCCGCGACGCGTCAAGCATCGCAAGGTCATGCGCGGCCGGATGTCCGGCCAGGCCAAGGGCGGCCATTTCGTCGCCTTCGGCGACTATGGGCTGGCGACGATCGAGCCGGCCTGGATCACGAGCCGCCAGATCGAGGCCGCGCGACGCGCGATGACCCGCTCGGTCAAGCGCGGCGGCAAGATCTGGATCCGCGTCTTCCCGGACAAGCCGGTCACGAAGAAGCCGGCAGAGACTCGCATGGGCTCCGGCAAGGGCGCGCCCGACCACTGGGTAGCCGTCGTCAAGCCGGGCCGCATCCTGTTCGAGATGGCCGGCGTCGGGCACGACGAGGCGACCGAGGCGATGCGCCTCGCGGCCCACAAGCTGCCCGTCGCGACGCGCGTCGTGACCCGCGACGGCGTCGCCGAGGGAGGAGAGCGCTGATGGACATCGCCAAGATCCGCGAGATGTCCGATCGCGAGCTCGAGGACGCCCTGCAGCAAGCCAAGCAGGACCTGTGGAGCGCCCGGTTCGCCCTCTCGACGCGCCAGCTCAACGACACGAGCAGCATCCCCGGTACCCGCCGCACGATCGCCCGGATCCTGATGGTCCGGCACGAGCGCGCGACGGGCGCCACGACCACGGCGCGGGCCCGGACCGCCGCCGGCAAGACCGCCTGAGGCAGCCATGACCGCAGCGAACGCGCCCGTCCAGGGCAAGCGCAAGATGAAGACCGGCCGCGTCGTGAGCGACAAGATGGACAAGACGATCGTCGTGTCCGTCGAGCGGCTCGCCCGACACCGCCTGTACAAGCGCGTGATCCGCCTGACCACGAAGTTCAAGGCCCATGACGAGGCCAACGAGGCCAAGGTCGGCGACACCGTCCTGATCGAGGAGTCCCGACCCCTGTCAGCCACCAAGCGCTGGCGGCTGGTGAGCGTCATCCAGCGGGCCGGCGACCTCGGCTCGCCGGTGGACCTCGTGGCCGAGGAGGCCGAGGTGTCGGAGGCGATCCATGCCGCCGCCCATCCCGGCCGCCGTCATGAGGACGAGACCGGCGAGGCCGGCGAGAGCGGCGAGGCGACCGCGTGATCCAGCCCCAGACCCGTCTGAAGGTCGCCGATAACACCGGCGCCCGGACGATCCAGTGCATCCGCATCATGGGCCGCTCGACGAAGCGAACGGCCTCGATCGGCGACGTCATCATCGCCAGCGTCAAGCAGGCGATCCCGAACGCCGCGGTGA
Source organism: Candidatus Limnocylindrales bacterium (assembly GCA_052038965.1). GTDB lineage: Bacteria > Chloroflexota > Limnocylindria > Limnocylindrales > CSP1-4 > UBA5189. The sequence goes on from JBQGDI010000084.1 coordinate 5,410, forward strand.
AGAAGGGCGACGTCGTGCGGGCCGTCGTCGTCCGCACGGCCAAGGAGTACGGCCGTCCCGACGGCAGCTACATCCGCTTCGACGAGAACGCCGCCGTGCTCATCAACAACCAGGGCAATCCCCGCGGGACCCGGATCTTCGGTCCCGTCGCGCGCGAGCTGCGCGACCGGAACTACATGAAGATCGTCTCGCTCGCCCCGGAGGTGCTGTGATGCCCCAGGGACGGACGAAGGTTCCCGAGCTCCGCAAGGGCGACACGGTCGTCGTGCTATCGGGCCGCGATGCTGGCAAGCGCGGCGTCATCGAGCGCGTCCTGAGCAATCCCGCTGCGGTCGAGCGCGTCATGCCGACGACCACCGGCGGCAAGGGCCAGCGTCGCCGCTCCGGCTTCTGGAAGCCCGCGACGTCACGGCCGTTGGCGGTCGTCGTCGAGGGCGTGAACATCGCCAAGCGCCATACCAAGCCGCGCCAGACGAGCGGCCGGACCGACCGGATGCCGAAAGTCCAGCAGGGCGGGATCCTCGACATCGCCAAGCCGGTCGATGCGTCCAAGGTCATGCTCGTCTGCCCCAAGTGCGACCGCCCGACGCGGATCCGCCACACCGTCCTCGACGACGGCCGGCGCATCCGCGTCTGCAGCCACTGCGGCCAGGCGATCGAGGTGACGAAGTGACGGAGGCAGCCATGGAGCCGATGGACGCCCCCGCGCCTGTCGCGCCGCCCGCGGCGCCACCCGCCGAAGGGCGGGCCGCGCCCCGCGGCCTGCGGGCCCGCTACCACGCCGAGGTCGCGGCCGCGATGACCAAGCAGTTCGAATATCGCAACCCGAACCAGGTGCCGCGCCTTGCGAAGGTTGTCGTGAACGTCGGCCTCGGCGAGGCCCTGACCAATGCCAAGGCCATCGACGCCGCGGCCGCGGACCTGGCGATGATCACCGGTCAGAAGCCGATCGTCACCCGCGCCCGCCGCTCGATCGCCCAGTTCCGGGTCCGGACCGGCAACCCGATCGGGCTCAAGGTCACCCTCCGCGGCCAGCGGATGTGGGACTTCCTGGAGCGGCTGACGATGCTCGCCCTGCCCCGGATCCGCGACTTCCGCGGCGTGCCCGGCAAGTCGTTCGACGGCCGCGGCAACTTCTCGCTCGGGCTCCGGGAGCAGATCGCGTTCCCGGAGATCGACTACGACAAGGTGGACCGTCTCCGCGGGCTGGAGATCAGCATCGTGACGACGGCGAAGACCGACGAGGAATCGAAGCGACTGCTCGAGCTCCTCGGCATGCCCTTCGCCTCGTAGGCGAGGAGGGAGACGATGGCCAAGAAGTCGATGATCGCGAAGGCCAAGCGCAAGCCGCGCTTCGGCGTTCGCACCTACCACCGCTGCACCGTCTGCGGCCGGCCGCGGGCCTTCATGCGCCGCTTCGCGCTGTGCCGCATCTGCTTCCGCGAGCGCGCCCTCCAGGGCGAGCTGCCGGGCGTCACGAAGTCGAGCTGGTAGCCACATGAACATCTCTGACCCGATCGCGGACATGCTGACCCGCGTCCGCAACGCCTCCCGCGCGCGCCACACCGAGGTCGTCGTGCCGGCCTCGCGCACGAAGCGCGAGATCGCTCGGATCCTCAAGGCCGAGGGCTTCATCGCCGACGTCGCCGAGGAGCAGGACGGGCCTCGGCACGTGCTGCGCCTCACCCTGCGCTACGTCGACGGCAAGGTCCCGGTCGTCTCGGGCCTCAAGCGCGTCAGCAAGCCGGGCCTCCGGGTCTACGCCGCCAAGACCGACATCCCGCGCGTCCTCGGTGGCCTCGGCATCGTCATCGTCAGTACCAGCCAGGGGATCATGACCGGCGCGCAGGCCCGCAAGGCCCAGCTCGGCGGCGAAGTCCTGGCCTACGTCTGGTAGCCGGCGATGTCGCGAATCGGACGCATGCCCGTGCCCGTGCCCGCCGGCGTCGACGTGACGATCGAGGGCCGTGACGTCACGGTCACGGGACCCAAGGGGACGCTGTCACGCCGGCTGCACCCCGAGATCGCGGTCGCCCGCGAGGGCGACGCGATCGTGGTCACGCGGCCGACCGAGGCCAAGACCCACAAGCAGCTCCACGGCCTGACCCGGACGCTCGTCAACAACATGGTCGTGGGCGTGACCCAGGGCTACCGCAAGGGCCTCGAGATCACCGGCGTCGGCTATCGCGCGGCGCTCGTCGGGAAGAAGCTCCAGCTCAACCTCGGCTATAGCCATCCGATCGAGATCGAACCGCCCGGTGGCGTCAGCTTCGAGCTCGAGAACCCGACCCGGCTGGCCGTCGTCGGCATCGACAAGGAGCTCGTCGGCCAGGTCGCCGCCAAGGTCCGCGCGACGCGGAAGCCCGAGCCGTACAAGGGCAAGGGCGTCCGCTACGCGGGCGAGCAGATCCGCCGCAAGGCCGGCAAGGCCGGCAAGATCGGCGGCAAGAAGTAGGCATCGAGGGAACCAGATGACGACCGTCGCCAGCCGGGGCTCCGCCCGGCGCAAGCGCCACGACCGGATCCGCCTGCATCTCGCGGGCGATTCGGCGCGGCCGCGTCTGGCCGTCTTCCGCAGCCTGAACCACATCTACGCCCAGGTCATCGACGACGCGGCGGGCCGCACGCTCGCGGCCGCATCGTCGCTCGATACCGGCCTTCGGGGCGCGACTGGGACGAAGTCGGAGTCGGCAGCCGCCGTCGGCCGGCTGGTCGCCGAGCGCGCCCGCGCGGCCGGCGTCGAGCGGGTCGTGTTCGATCGGGCCGGGTTCCGCTACCACGGCCGCATCCGCGCCCTCGCCGACGCGGCGCGCGAAGCCGGCCTGGACTTCTGAGGAGCGCCACGTGCCACGTATCGATCCCAACAAGCTGACGCTCGAGGAGCGCGTCGTCCAGATCAACCGCGTCGCGAAGGTCGTCAAGGGCGGCCGACGCTTCAGCTTCAGCGCGGTGATCGTCGTCGGCGACGGCGCGGGCCACGTCGGCGTCGGGCTCGGCAAGGCCGGCGAGGTGCCGGAGGCGATCCGAAAGGGCGTCGAAGACGCCAAGAAGAACCTCATCCGGATCCCGACCGTTGGGACGACGATCCCGCACGAGGTCCGCTCGGTCTACGCCGCGAGCATCGTCCTGCTCAAGCCGGCCAGCCAGGGCACCGGCGTCATCGCCGGCGGATCCGTCCGAGCCGTCGTCGAGGCGGCCGGGATCCGCGACATCCTGTCGAAGGTCTACGGCTCGACGAACCCGGTCAACGTGACCCGGGCCACGCTCCAGGGCCTGAAGTCGCTGAAGTCGGCGGCCGAGCTCAGCGCGCGTCGCGGCGTGCCAGTCCGGCTCCACATCGCGGGCCAGCCCTCCGGGGAGGTGGCCGATGTCCGGTAGGCTCCGCGTGACCCAGGTCAAGAGCTCGATCAGCCACATCGCCCGAAACCGCGCGACCCTGAGGGCGCTCGGGCTCCGCGGCATCGGCTCGACGGTCGAGGTCCCCGACAATGACGCGACCCGCGGCATGGTCCGCCAGGTCCGGTTCCTCGTCTCGGTCGAGGAGACAGGCCCCGCGGCCCCGCGCCGTCACCGCTCCGGCGGCGACCAGGAGAAGGCATGAAGCTCCACGACCTCCGACCTGCGCCCGGGTCGCACAAGCCGAAGCGCCGCGTCGGGCGTGGCATCGCGGCCGGCCAGGGCAAGACCGCCGGCCGCGGCACGAAGGGCCAGAAGGCTCGCGCCGGCGGCTCGATCCCGGCCTGGTTCGAGGGTGGCCAGACGCCGCTCCACCAGCGGATCCCGAAGCTCCACGGCTTCCGGAACCTGTTCAAGGTCCAGTACGAGGTCGTGACCGTCGGCGCCCTCCAGGGGCTCGTCGATCGCGGCGCCCTCGAGGCCGGCGACCACCCGGCAGCGAAGAAGGGCACCCCAGCGCCGATCACGGTCAACCAGGAGATCCTCCGGGCGGCCGGCCTCGTCAGCCACATGGATCGGCCGATGAAGGTCCTCGGCGGCGGCGAGCTGTCGACCGCCCTGTTCGTGGTTGCCGACGCCTTCAGCGCCTCCGCGCGCGCGAAGATCGAGGCCGCCGGCGGCAGCGTGAACGTCCTCGAGGTGCCGTCCAGCCCGATGGCCGCGATCGGCGTCGAGCACGGCGAGGCTCCCGCCGTCCCCGCGGTCGAGGCACCAGGCCCGGCCGCCACCCCGGCAGCCGAGGCTCCGGTCGGCGAGCCCGAGCCGGCACCCGCGACGACCGCCGCTGCCCCGGCCGACGCTCCGGCCGCCGAGCCCGAGCCGGCGCCCGCGCCGAAGCGGGCCCGGAAGCCACGCGCGGCCAGCCCCGACACCGACGGGTCCGAGTAGCCGGCCGTGTTCGAGTCGCTGCTCAACGCCTTCCGCGCGCCGGACATTCGGCGCCGGATCGTCTTCGTCCTGGGCATCCTGCTCGTCTACCGGCTGCTGGCCCAGGTGCCCCTCCCCGGCATCGACCGCGAGCAGCTGCGGCAATTCTTCGAGGACAACACGGCCTTCGGGATCATCGACCTGTTCGCCGGCGGCGGCCTGTCGTCGCTCTCGATCGTCGGCCTGGCGATGAACCCCTACATCAACGCCTCGATCATCATGCAGCTGATGACGGGCGTCATCCCGTCCCTCCAGGCCCTGAGCCGCGAGGGCGAGTACGGCCGCCAGCGGCTCAACCAGTACACCCGCTACCTGACCGTGCCGATGGCGCTGCTGCAGGCGTTCGGCATCCTGTCGGCCCTCAACGCCGACCAGGTGATCATCGGCGGCTTCGGCCTCGGCAACGCCCAGTCGTGGGTCCAGATGATCACCCTCGTCGCCGGCGCGGTGCTGCTGATGTGGCTCGGCGAGCTGATCACGGAGAAGGGCATCGGCAACGGCATCAGCTTCATCATCTTCGCCGGCATCGTGAGCCGCGCTCCGGCCGGCGCCGCCGCGCTCCTCCAGTCCGGGGCCCGCGACATCATCCTGTTCGTGATCATCGCGATCGTCGCCGTCGCGGTGATCATCTACATCCAGGAAGGCCAGCGCCGGATCCCGATCCAGTACGCCAGCCGCGTGCGCGGCCGGCGGATGTACCAGGGCGGCCAGACGTTCCTGCCGTTGCGGGTCAACCTGGCCGGCGTCATCCCGATCATCTTCGCGATCAGCATCCTGGCCTTCCCGGGCCAGCTTGCCGCCTACTTCTCGTTCTCGGAGGTGGAGGGCGTCCGGTCGGTGGCGCAGGCGATCGGCGCGTTCCTCGCCCCGACGACGATCCAGTACTCGATCATCTACTTCCTGTTGACCGTCGGCTTCACGTACTTCTACACGGCCTTCACGTTCAAGCCGGACGAGACCGCCGAGCAGCTCCGCAAGAACGGCGGGTTCATCCCCGGCATCCGACCTGGCCGGCCGACCCAGGAGTACCTGTCCCGCGTGGTGCAGCGCATCACCCTCGCCGGGGCGCTGTTCCTGGGGACGGTCGCGGTGGCCCCGGTCTTCGCCGGCTTCCTCGACCCGAACCTCTCGGGCCTCGCGATCGGCGGCACCGGCCTCCTGATCGTCGTCTCGGTCGTGGTCGAGACGATGAAGCAGATCGAAGCCCAGCTCATGATGCGCAACTACGAGGGGTTCATCAGGTAGGCGTGACCCGCAATCCGTCGAGCGGCGATCGCTCGCTGTCATGACCGTCGTCGTGCTGCTCGGTGCGCCCGGCGCGGGGAAGGGCACCCAGGCGCCGGTCCTCGGCGAACGCCTCGGCGTGCCGGTCCTGGCATCGGGCGACCTGCTGCGGAGCGTCGCCGCGAGCGGCAGCCCGCTGGGTCGCGAGGTCAATGCCGCCATGCAGGCCGGCCAGCTCGTGCCCGACGAGACAACGGTCGGGATCTTCCTCGACCGCCTGGCCGCGGCGGATGCCGCCCGGGGCGCGATCCTCGACGGCTTCCCGCGCACCGGCGGCCAGGCGGTGGCGCTCGACGACGCCCTCGCAACCCGTGGATCCGGCGTCGACGCGGCGCTCTACATCGACGTCCCGGAGGACCAGCTGGTGCGGCGATTCGCGGACCGTCGCATCTGCCGGGCCGCCGGCCACGTCTACAACCTCCGCTCGAGGCCGCCCGAGGTCGCCGGGGTCTGCGACATCGACGGATCGGAGCTCGTGCGCCGCGCCGATGACGACGAAGCCACCGTTCGGGCCCGGATGCGGAAGCAGCTCGAGCCGCTGGCCGAGGTCACCGACTACTACCGCCGCCGCGGCGTCCTGCGCACGGTCGATGGCACCCGGCCGATCGACGAGGTGACGGCCGAGCTCCTGGCGGCCCTCGATCTGCCGGCTGTCGGCGGGGCGGCGTGATCAGCCGGAAGTCCCGGCGCGAGATCGAGCAGATGCGCCGCGCCGGACGGATCGTCGCCGAGTCGCTTGCGCTGGTCGAGTCGGAGCTCAAGCCCGGCGTCACGACGGCCGAGCTCGACCGGCTCGTGGAGCAGCACATCCGCGGTTCCGGCGCGACGCCGTCGTTCAAGGGCTATCTCGGTGGCGGCCGGTACGGCACCGGCCCGGGCGCCTTCCCGGCCAGCACCTGTATCTCGATCGACGGTGAGGTCGTCCATGGCATCCCTGGCGGACGGTCGATCCGGGACGGCCAGCTGGTCTCGGTCGACGTCGGCGCGATCGTCGACGGCTGGCACGGCGACGGCGCGCGGACGTTCGTCGTCGGCGACGTCCCGGCCGAGGTCCGGGACCTCGTCGACGCCACCCGACTGGGGATGATGGCCGGGATCGCGGCCGCCGTGGCGGGCGGTCGCCTGGGCGACATCTCGGCCGCGATCGAGGACGTCGCGGTCGATCGCGGCTATGGCATCGTCCGGCAGTTCGTCGGCCACGGCATCGGCACCGAGATGCACCAGGACCCGCAGGTCCCGAACTACCGGACCGGCTCGCGCGGCATCGCGCTCCAGCCGGGCATCTGCCTCGCGATCGAGCCGATGTTCACCCTCGGCTCGGGCGATGTCCACCTCCTCCCGGACGGCTGGACCGTCGTGACCAGCGACGGCTCGCTCGCCGCCCACTTCGAGCACACCATCGCGGTGACCGAGGAGGGCCCCGAGATCCTGACCGCGATTCAGTGATGAACCGCGACAGTGGCCGCGGCGCCGGGCGAGGCCTCGCCCATGCGTCAGCCCGGCGTTGCGGGATGAGCACCGTTTCTGATACCCTACGCGTTCGTGTGTCGGCCCGTCCGGGCCGGCACTCCGCGTGAGAAAGGGAACCAGCACCGCCCGTGGCGAAGCGAGATGCGATCGAGGTCGAAGGCACGGTCGTGGAGCCGTTGCCCAACACCATGTTCGCGGTTGAGCTCGAGAACGGACACCGCGTGCTGGCCCATATCTCCGGCAAGCTCCGGATGAACTTCATCCGGATCCTGCCCGGTGACCGCGTCCGGGTCGAGCTGTCGCCCTACGACCTGACCCGCGGCCGGATCACCTACCGACTGAAGTAGCGCATCTCAGCCCGGACGTCCCCGAGACGGCCCGGAATGGCGAGGAACCGTTGAAAGTCAGAGCTTCCGTCAAGGCCCGCTGCGACAACTGCAAAGTCATCCGCCGCCACGGGACCGTGATGGTGATCTGCACCAATCCGAAGCACAAGCAGCGGCAGGGGTAGCAGCGAACCGATGGCACGCATCGCCGGCGTCGACATCCCCCGCGAGAAGCGGGTCGAAGTGGCGCTGACCTACATCTACGGCATCGGCCTGCCGACCGCCCAGAAGATCCTCGTCCAGACGAGCGTCAACCCCGACACCCGGGTCCGCGACCTGACCGAGGACCAGGTCAACCGCCTCCGCGAGGTCGTCGACCGGCGCTACAAGGTCGAGGGCGACCTGCGGCGCGTGGTCGCGCTGAACATCAAGCGACTCCAGGAGATCGGCTCCTACCGGGGCCTGCGCCATCGCCGCAACCTGCCGGTCCGCGGCCAGCGCACGAAGACCAATGCCCGCCAGCGGCGCGGTCCGAAGCGGACCGTCGGGGCGCGGCGCAAGGCCACGAAGTAGGCGGGGACGTAGAGCGACATGGCTGATCGGAAGCGCGCCGTCAAGCAGCGGCGCCGGGAGCGCAAGAACGTGCCCCAGGGGCACGTCCACATCCAGGCTTCGTTCAACAACACGATCATCACCATCACCGATCCGACCGGGGCCGTGATCAGCTGGGGCTCCGCCGGTGTCGCCGGCTTCAAGGGCTCTCGCAAGAGCACGCCGTATGCCGCCGCGCTGTCAGCCGACGTCGCCGCCCGCAAGGCGATGGAGCACGGCATGCGCCAGGTCGAGGTCTACGTCAAGGGCCCGGGCGCCGGGCGCGAGCAGGCCATCCGCTCGCTGCAGGCCGCCGGGCTGGAGGTTTCCGCCATCACCGACGTCACGCCCATCCCGCACAACGGCTGCCGCCCGCCGAAGCGGCGCCGGGTCTGAGGCGCGACCGCCATGGCCCGCTACACCGAATCCGTCTGCCGGCTCTGCCGTCGCGAGGGCGCAAAGCTCTTCCTCAAGGGCACCCGCTGCTACACCAAGAAGTGCTCCTTCGAGCGGCGCCCCACGCCGCCCGGCCAGCACGGCGTCCGGCGCCGCAAGATGGGCGACTTCGGCATCCAGCTGCGCGAGAAGCAGAAGGTCCGCCGGGTCTACGGCGTGCTCGAGCGCCAGTTCCGGAACTACTTCCGCGAGGCGGAGACGCATACCGGCGTGACCGGCGAGGCGTTGCTCCAGTCGCTCGAGACCCGGCTCGACAACGTCGTCTTCCGGCTCGGCTTCGCGACCTCCCGGCCCCAGGCCCGCCAGCTCGTGTCCCACGGCCACTTCGCGGTCAACGGCACGCCGACCGACGTGCCCTCCTACCGCCTCAAGCCGGGTGACCGGATCGAGGTCCGGGAGGGTCGTCGCAGCCGCGAGGCCTTCAAGACGATTCGCGAGAACCTCCGCTCCCACCAGGCCCCGGATTGGCTGAGCCTCGATGCCGCCAACATGGCCGGGAGCCTCGTCAGCCTGCCCCGCCGCGACCAGATGCCGCTCGACCTGTCCGAGCAGCTCGTGGTCGAGTTCTACTCGAGGTAGTCCGCCCCATGATCGAACTCGAGACCCCGCAGATCGAGCCCGTCGAGGAAGTCGGCACGTACGCCAAGTACGAGGTCGGCCCGCTGCAGGCCGGGTACGGCGTCACCCTCGGCAACGCCCTTCGTCGCGTGCTCCTGTCGTCGCTGGAGGGCGCGGCCGTCACGTCGATCCAGATCCGCGACGTGTACCAGGAGTTCTCCACGATCCCCGGCGTCAAGGAGGACGTCACCCAGATCGTCCTGAACGTCAAGAAGCTCCGGATGAAGAGCTTCGCGACCCACCCGGTCCAGCTCCGGCTCACCAAGAGCGGTGCCGGCCCGGTGCTCGCGGCCGACGTCATGGAGTCGGCCGACGTCGAGATCGTGAATCGCGACCTGACCCTCATGACGCTCGACTCGGACGACGTGACGATCGACATGGACCTGACGGTCGAGCGCGGCGTCGGTTACCTCGGCGTCGAGCGAACCGAGGCCCTGCCGATCGGCGTCATCGCCGTCGATGCGATCTTCACGCCGGTCCGGAAGGTCAACTACTGGGTCGACTCGACGCGCGTCGGCCAGGTCACGAACTTCGACAAGCTGACGATCGAGATCGAGACCGACGGCACGGTCAGCCCGGAGGAGGCCCTCAGCCGGGCCGCCTCGATCCTGATCGAGCAGTTCCGGCCGTTCGTCAGCATCGGCCAGGCGCCGCTCGCCGCCGATCGCGCCGCGGCCGGGATCCCGGCCCTGCCACCGAACATGCTCGACATGCCGATCGAGGAGCTCGACCTCCCGATGCGGGCCTACAACTCGCTGAAGCGCAACAACATCGTCAAGGTCGGGCAGCTCCTCCAGCTCAAGGACGAGGACCTGCTCCGGATGCGCAACTTCGGCAAGAAGTCGCTCGACGAGATGAAGGAGCGCCTCAGGATGCGCGGCTTCATCCTGCCGGAGACGGAGCCGTCCGAGTTCGACGGCGTGGCCGGCGACGACGACGCCTCGTTCGAGGACGAGGAGGCCTGAACCGGTGTCGCATCGCGTCGATGGCCGGAAGCTCGGTCGCAAGATGGGCCCCCGGCTCGCGCTCTACAAGAACCTGACCGTGTCCGTGCTCCGCTATGAGCGCGTCAAGACCACCGAGGCGAAGGCCAAGGAGGTCCAGGGTCGGGTCGAGCGGATGATCACGCTCGCCAAGAAGGGCGACCTCACGGCTCGTCGGGCCGTGATCGCCCAGTTCCCCAACGAGCCGCTGGTCGTCGCCAAGCTGTTCGACGAGATCGCTCCCAAGTACGCCGACCGGACGTCCGGGTTCACCCGGATCGTGAAAGTCGGACAGCGGCCGGGCGATGCCGCCGAAGTCGTCCAGATCGAGCTCGTCTAACGAGCCATCGGTGTAAGTGATGCCCGAGAGGGCGCCCCGTCCTCGGGCCGCTCGGCGGTTCAGAGCGACGGTCGAATATGACGGCACGGAGTTCGCCGGGTTCCAGGTTCAGCCTGGGGCCCGGACGGTCCAGGGGGAGTTGGAGGCCGCACTCGCCCGCCTGTCGGGCGGGGTACGCCAGGCGGTCGACGGTGCCGGGAGGACCGACGCCGGCGTCCACGCCACGGGCCAGGTGATCGCCTTCTCCTATCCCGGGACGCTCGACGGCCCGGCCCTGACCGGGGCCATGAACGGCCAGCTGCCGCCGGACGTCGCGATCCGCGACGTGCGGCGGGCGCCCGCCGGCTTCCAGCCCCGGTACGCCGCCCGGTACCGCGAGTACCGCTACACGATCTGGAACGGGCCACGCAGCCCGCTCCGGGACCGGACGGCGCTGTGGGTGCGGACGCCGCTGGACGTGGCCGCGATGGCCCGAGCCGCGACGGCCTTCGAGGGTCGTCACGATTTCAGCGCCGTCGGGGGTGCCGATCCGCAGCCGGTCCGGACCATTCATCGGATCCGGGTTCGGCGGGCTGGCCCGCTGGTCACGATCGACGTGCGAGGGGACGCCTTCCTCCGCGGGATGGTCCGACGGCTCGTCGCGGTCCTCCTGGCGGTCGGGACGGGACGGCTCGACGCCGAAGCCGTGCCGGAACTCCTCGAGAGCCGCCAGCCGGCCCTCCGGGGGGAGGCGGCGCCGGCCCGGGGACTGTGCCTCCGGCGGGTCGCGATGGGCCGCCGGGATCGACGCAACGAGACACGCGAGACGACACGAGAATCGAACGCAGGACACGAGGAAGCATGAACGTCAAGACCTATACGGCCCGCGAGGGCGAGATCGAGCGGCGCTGGTACGTGGTGGACGCCACCGACCAGACGCTGGGCCGGCTCGCCACGCGCGTCGCGCGTGTCCTGGAGGGCAAGCACAAGCCCACCTGGTCGCCGAACCTCGACAGCGGCGACCACGTGATCATCCTCAACGCGTCGAAGATCGCGGTGAGCTCCGACAAGACCACCTCGAAGACCTACGTCCGGCACAGCGGCTACCCCCGCGGCCTCAAGGAGGAGCGCCTCGACCACCTCCTCCAGCGGCGGCCGGAGGAGGTCGTGCGCCGGGCGATCAAGGGCATGCTGCCGCACACGCGCCTCGGGGCTCAGCAACTGCGCAAGCTCAAGGTCTACGCGGGATCCGACCATCCGCATCAGGCCCAGCGGCCTGAGCCGCTCGCCTGACGGAGGATTCGACCATGACCAGCCCAACGTTCAACTCCGGCACCGGACGTCGCAAGACGGCCGTCGCCCGCGTCCGGCTCACGCCGGGCGAGGGCGAGATCGTCGTCAACGGCCGCACGCTCACCGAGCACTTCGGGGCGGCGATCGACGAGAGCGAGCTCAAGATGCCCTTCCGCGTCACGGGGACCGAGGGCCGCTTCAACGCCATGGTCAAGGTCGAGGGCGGCGGGGTCAGCGGCCAGGCCGGTGCCATCCGCCACGGCATCGCCCGGGCGCTCCTGGAGCTCGACCCCGAGGGCCACCGCCTGGCCCTCCGCCAGGCAGGCCTCCTGACCCGCGATCCGCGGATGAAGGAGCGCAAGAAGTACGGGCTCAAGCGCGCCCGGAAGGCGCCGCAGTACACCAAGCGCTAGCCCGGAGGTACGTTCGGCGGCAGCCCGCTTCCGAAGCTCCGCGCTAGGCTCGCCGACGTGACCAGCCCGCTCTTCGAGCAGTACAAGGCCGCGCTCCGCCGCGGCCACCTGGCGGTGCTCGGCGGGGACCTCGCCGCGGCCGCCGAGGCCTATCGCGAGGCCGCGCGCCTCGTCCCGGATCGGCCCTTGCCCCACGCCAGCCTCGGAACGGTCCTCTATCGGCAGGGCCGGACCGGCGACGGCGAGGCGGCATTCGACGCCGCGCTCCGGCTCGCACCCGACGAGGTGGCGACGCTTGCCGCTCGGGCGACCGCACGGCGTGAGGTGGGCCTCGCGGCCGATGCGGCGGCCGACCACGATCGGCTGGCCCAGCTTCTCGACGCGGCCGGGCGGCGCGACGCGGCGCTGGAGCACGCCCGGGCGGCGATGGCGCTCGCGCAGAATGCCGAACGCGCGGCGATCGTCGAGCGCCTCGCGGCGTCGCCACCCCTCGCTCCCGACGCCGGGGCCGAAGCCGGCGCCGGTGCCGGTGCCGATGCCGCTGCCGAGCCCGAGGGCGCTCCCGAAGCGTCTGCGACCGACCAGGACCCCGACACCCTCCTCGCCGCCGCGGCGGAGCAGCTCGACGCGGGCGAGGTCGCGGCCGCCAGGGACGCGATGCTCGCGGCGATGGCCGTCCACCGGGGAGCGGGCCGGTCGGACGCCGCGCTCGACGTCGGCTTCCAGCTGCTGACGATCGTGCCCGGAGACCCGGCCGTCCACCTCGCGATCGCCGGACTGCAGCTCGATCGCGGCTGGCACGACCTCGCGAGCGACAAGGTCGGCCTGCTGCTCCGGCTGGCAGAGCTGACCGGGGACACCCAGGCCACCGCCGACGCGCACGCCCTGGCCGCGGAGCGGCTGCGCGACGGCCTCGCCGGAGCGGCCGCGTCCCGCTGATCGAGCCTCCGCCTCGGCCGAGCGCGAGGGGGCCCGATGTACACTCGGCCGGCGATGCCGCAGCTTCTCGAGTCGATCCTCGACCAGGTTCGACCCACGACGGTGCTCGACATCGGGATCACGGCGCTCCTCATCTACTGGCTGTTCAGCCTGATCCGAGGCACCAGCGCCGTCCGTCTCGTGATCGGCGTGACCGTCCTGTTCGCGGTCTACTTCGCGGCCCGGGCGCTGTCGCTGCGGCTCCTCACCCAGATCCTCGAGACGGGCGCCGTCGTGGGGCTCCTGGCGCTCGTGGTGGTGTTCCAGCCGGAGCTCCGCCGCGCGCTCGACCGGATCGGGCGGGTCGGCTCCTTCGCCTGGCTGTTGTCGGCCGAATCGCGGACCGCGGAGATCGTTGCGGCCGAGGTCGGCCGGGCGGCTGCGCTGCTGTCCGCCGAGGGCCATGGCGCGCTCATCGTCGTCGAGCGTGAGACCGGCCTGGAGGAGATTGCGGAAGGCGGGGTCATGATCCGCGGCGATCTCTCGGCGGACCTGCTGCGGACGATCTTCACGCCAAAGTCCGCGCTCCACGACGGGGCCGTCATCGTGCGCGGCACGAAGGTCCTCGCGGCCGGTGCGGTGCTTCCCCTGGCCGAGACGACGGTCCAGGCGGAGCGGTTCGGAACCCGGCATCGGGCGGCCCTCGGGATCACCGAGCAGACCGATGCGATCGTCGTCGTCGTCTCGGAGGAGAACGGCCAGATCAGCCTCGTGCAGCGGGCGAGGATCGTCCGGAATCTCACCGAGGGCCAGCTCGTGTCGGCGCTGCGGCGGCTGCTCGAGGCCGGCAGCGACCGGGCGCGCCTGCGGCTCGGGAACGCGGCCGCCGGGAGCCGGCCGGTGCGCCTGGCCGCGCTCGGCCGGCTCGGGCGTGCGGGACGAACGAACGGCAGCGCCCCGGCGCCCGCCGGGGAGCCCGCCGTCGCCGAAGGACACGCCGACGAGCCTCGGGCCTCGTCCGGAGCGGAGCGGTGACAAGGGCGCTCGGCTTCCTCGTCCGCAACTGGCCGCTCAAGATCGCCGCGATCGTGCTGGCCTCGCTGCTGTACGGCGGGCTCGTCTTGTCGCAGACGACCCAGGACTTCGCGGGGACGGTGCCGATCGAGACGATCAACCAGCCGGGTGACCTGATCGTGACCTCCGATCTCGGTGTCGCCTCGCGCATTCGCTATGTCGCGCCGGCGGACTTCGGACTCCGGATCGACAGCTCGAGCTTCCGCGCGACGGTCGACCTCGGTGGGATCGACCCGGCGGCCGGCCCGGCGACGTTGACGGTCCGGGTCGAAGCCCTCGATCCGAGGATCCAGGTCCTCAGTCACGAGCCACAGCGGATCCTCGTGAGCGTCGACCGGGTGACCGAGCGAGCGGTCCCGATCTCGGCCGTCGTCGGCACGATCCCGGACGGCCTCGACGTCGGCGATCCGGTCGTCGAGGGCACCTCGGCCACGATCCGTGGCGCTTCGCGCGTCGTCGAGCGGGTCGCCCGGGCCGAGGCTCGGGTCGTCGTCGACCCGTCCGGCGTCGACGTCAACCGGCTGCTCGATCTCGTGCCGGTCGACGAGTCCGGCGCGGAGATCCTCGGCGTCGACGTCGAGCCGGAACAGGTCAGGGTCCGGCTGCCGGTGTTCAGCGACCGCCAGACGCGCTCGCTGCCGGTCACCCCGATCGTCGTCGGCACGCCGGCGGCCGGCTTCCAGCTCGCGGCCGTGACGGTCGATCCACTCGTCGTGACCGTCGAGGGCGACGCCGACGACCTTGTCGGCCTCGACCGAGCCGACACCGCCCCGGTCTCCGTGTCGGGTGCCTCGTCAAGCGTCGTCCAGACCGTGTCGCTCCAGCTGCCCGATGGCGTCCAGGCGCTGGGCGCGGGAACCGTGACCGTGACGATCCAGCTCCGTCCGGTGACCGCGACCCGTGTCTACGAGGCGGGCCTGTCGCTGGTCGGAGCCAGGCCCGACAAGCGCTACGAGCTGTCGACCGATCGCGTGCTCGTGACGATCGGCGGCTCGGTCGCCGACCTCGACCGGCTGTCCGGCGCGACCCTGGTCCTGGCCGTCGACGTGACCGGCCTCGAGGACGGGACGCACAGCGTGCCCGTCTCGGCCAACCTCGTCACCGGCCTGACCCTCATCACGGCGAGCCCCAATCCGGTCGAGGTGATCGTCTCCACCCCGGCGGCGAGCCCGTCGCCGGGCCCGAGCCCCACGATCTGAGGAGCAACCGAGCGTGCCACGCCTGTTCGGCACCGACGGGATCCGCGGTGTCGCCAACGTCGACCTCAAGCCGACCGTCGCCTATGCCCTCGGGCGCGCGACGGCCCACCGTCTCGTCGAGCCGGGCGGCGCGATCGTCGTCGGTCGGGACACCCGCCGCTCGGGCGACATGTTCGTCGCCGCGATCGCGGCCGGCGCGACGAGCATGGGCGTCGACGTCCACCAGGCAGGCGTCGTCCCGACCCCGGCGCTGGCCTTCCTCGCGGGCGAGGGCGATTACGCCGCGGGGATCATGGTCTCGGCATCCCACAACCCGGCCGAGGACAACGGCCTGAAGGTCCTCGACGCCGCCGGCCTCAAGCTCGACGACGCCGTCGAGGAGGAGCTGGAGGAGCTCATCTGGCGGACCGAGGAGCTGTCCGGCGCCCCGCCGGAGCGGCTCGGCGTGGTGCGGGACGCCGCCGGGCGGCTCGAGGACTACGTGGCCCACCGGGTGGGGCTGGCCCGGCGCGTCGGCGCTGCCGGGCTGCGGGTCGCCCTCGACTGCGCCAACGGCTCCGGCTGCGGCGTCGGTCCCCGGATCCTCGGGTCCACGGGCGCCAGCGTCGAGGTCATCAACGACGCTCCCGACGGACTGAACATCAACCTCCACTGCGGAGCGACCGATCCGACGAGCCTCGCCGAGCGGGTCGTGGCGTCCTCGGCGGATGTCGGCTTCGCCCTCGACGGCGATGCCGACCGGTGCATCGCCGTCGACGCCTCGGGCGCGATCGTCGACGGCGATCGCGTCCTCGGAATCCTGGCCCTCGAACGGCTCTCGGCGG
>JBQGDI010000085.1:0-5890 GCA_052038965.1 Candidatus Limnocylindrales bacterium
CGACGTCGCCCAGCCGGAGCCCGGCCGCCTGGATCCGTCGCGCGTGACCACCAACTTCGTCCTGTTCCGGGTGCGGTGCGACCGTGACGCATTCGTCGAGGCCCTCGCGCGGCGCGGCGTCATGATCGTGACGTTTCCCCATCGCCAGCTCCGGGCCGTGACTCACTACGGCATCGAGCGCGACGACGTCGAGGCCGCGATCGTCGCCATCCGCGACGCCCTCGCCGAGACCGCCGGCCTCCCGGCATCGCGCCAGCCCGCCGCCGCGCCTGCCTGAGTGACCGCCCGCACCTTCGGCGGGGTCGAGCTGACCCGACCCGGCCCAGCACCCGACGCCGGCCCGCTCGACGACGCCCTGTACGACCTCGTCGAGGCCCGCTTCCGGCGGACCGTCGAAGCCGAGCCCACGGCGGCGACGTACCTCGGCATCCACGCCTGGGACGACCGCCTCGCCGACCCGTCCCGCGACCGGGTCCTGGCCGACCTCGAGGCGGACCGCCGCCACCTCGCCGCGGTCGAGGCACTCGACGCCGGCGGCCTGTCCGCCGAAGCGCGATTCGAGCGGGCCCTGGAGCTCCATCACCTGCGGCTGTCGCTGTACCGCGCAGAGGTCGTCCGGACCTGGGAGCGGCGCAGCACGGCCGTGTCGGCCCTCGGCGACTCGCTGTTCCCGCTGTTCACCCGCGACTTCGCGCCCCTGCCCGAGCGCCTCGAACGGATTGCCGGTCGGCTCGAGGGTGCGCCTGGCTTCCTCGTCGCCCATCGCGGCCGCGCCGTGCAGCCCCAGGTCCGGGCCTGGCTCCAGATCGAGATCAGGGCGGCGATGAACCTGCCCGTCTTCCTCGGCGAGATCGTCGCGGCGGCCGAGAACCCGCCGGACGGGGTCGAGGTGCCGGAGGCCCTGCGCCGGCGCCTCGGCGCGGCGGTGGACCGGGCGAAGTCGGCGATCTTCGACCAGGTCGACTGGCTCCAGCAGCGCCTGGAGGATGGGACCGAAGCGTGGGCCCTCGGCGCGGAGCGGTACGCCGAGCTGCTCCGGCTGCGGGCGTTCGACGGCCTCGACGCCGAGGCGATCCTCGCGATCGGCTGGGACCAGCTCGAGCGGAACCACCAGGCCCGCCGGGCGGCCGCGCGCGAGCTCGACCCAGGGGCGCCGATCGAGGCAGTCCTCGACCGGGTCAAGGACGACCACCCGACGACGTTCGACGGCGCGCTCGAGGCCTACCGGCTGGCGATGCGCCGCGCCCGCGCCCACCTCGTCGAGCGAGGCCTCGTGACCGTCCCGCCAGGCGAGCGCGTCGAGGTCATCGCGACCCCGACGTACCTGCGCGGCGTGATGCCGTTCGCGGCCTATTTCGAGCCGGCCCGGTTCGACCCGAGCCCGGTCGGCGTGTACGTCGTGACCCCCTCGGTCGATGACCACCCGGGCGCGATGCGAGAGCACTACCACGCCTCGATCAGCAACACCAGCATCCACGAGGCGTATCCCGGGCACCACCTCCAGCTCGCCGTGGCGGCCCGCCAGCCGTCGCTCACCCGGGCCCAGGTCGAGGCGCCCGAGTTCGTCGAGGGCTGGGGGATGTACAGCGAGCAGATGATGCGCGAGGAGGGCTTCGACGACGGGCCCGCCTTCCGGATCGCGCTCGCCACCGACGCCATCTGGCGCGCCGCGCGGATCGTCCTCGACATCCGGATGCACCGCGGCGAGCTGTCGATGGACGAGGCCACCGAGTTCCTGGTCGAGCACACCGGATTCGAGCGCCCGAACGCCACCGCCGAGGTCCGCCGCTATACCTATACCCCGACGTACAACCTGTCCTACCTGCTCGGCAAGGTCCTGATCCTCGGCCTGCGGGACGAGGAGCGGCGCCGGCTCGGCGACCGGTTCTCGCTCCGGGCCTTCCACGACACCCTGCTGACCGGCGGCTCGCTGCCGATCTCCTTCCACCGCCGGGCACTCCGCGGCGAGGGCCGGCCGGCCGCCGGTCCCGCCACGGCCTGAGCGTGCAGGTCCTCCCGGCCATCGACGTCGAGGGCGGCCGGTCCCGGGTGGTGTTCTGGCCAGGCGTCTCGAGCGGCATCGGCGCGCCGACCGACCGGCCGGAGCGGATCGCCGAGCACTTCGTCGCGATCGGGGCCCCGGTCATCCACCTCGTCGACTTCGACGGTGCGCGGCGCGGCGCGCCCGGCAACCTCGAGACCATCGGCGCGATCGCCGCTCGCGTGGCGGCGCCGCTCCAGGTGGCCGGCGGCGTCGACGACCCGGACGGGATCCGGCTGGCCTTCGCCGCTGGCGCGACGCGGGTCGTGTGCAGCCTCGCCGTCGCGGACGATCCCGACCGGCTGGCCGCCGGCCTGGGCGTCGCCGGCGACTGGCTGGCCGTCGGACTCGACGCCCGAGCCGACCGGCTCGCCGCCTTTCCGTGGCGTCGCGGCCGCCCGCCGGCGCTGGCCGATCTCGTCGACGAGCTGGCGGGCCCGGGGGTCCGGCGGTTCGTGCTCGGCCACGCGACCGGCGAGCCGGAGATCGCGGTGCTCGGCGCCCTCGCTCGGTCGGTCGACGCCGACCTGCTCGTCGCCGGCGGGACGTCCGACGCAGCCGGCATCCGGCGCGTGCGCGACGCCGGCGCGGCGGGCATCATCCTCGGCGAGGCGCTCCTGTCCGGGGCGATCGACTACCAGACCGCCCGAGAGGCCGCCGCATGAGCAAACGTCGCCGAGGCTCCCCCCGAAGCCAGTCTCGTCCGCCCTCGCCCGGTCAACCCGGCGCCATCGGCAGCCGCCCGGCGCGGGAGCCGGTCCGGGCCAAGACGGGAGCGCGGCGTGGCGCTCCCCCGCCGCGTGGCAGTCAGCTGTCCCGGACCGCACTGATCGGGCTGCTGCTGGCCGGCGGCCTCGCCGTCGCGGTTCTCGGCTACGTTGCGTTCACGTCCCTCCAGGCGGCCTCGCCGCTACCCAGCATCAGCGCGGACCGCTGCCCGACGAGCCAACCCGCGGCACTGCCCGCCGGCGCGACCCGGCTCGTGACGGTTGAGACGGAGAAGGGCACGATCGTGATCGAGGTCGACGGTGCCCTGTCACCGATCGCGGCCGGCAACTTCGTGGCCCTCGCCGGCTGCGGCTACTACGACGGGGTCGTCTTCCATCGAACGGCGACGCTGCCCGACGGGACGCCGTTCGTCATCCAGGGCGGCGACCCGACGGGCCGCGGCAGCGGCGGACCCGGCTACACGATCCAGGACGAGCCGGTCACCGCCACGTACCACCGCGGCACCGTCGCGATGGCCCGGACGTCGCAGCCGAACAGCCAGGGCTCGCAGTTCTTCATCGTCCTCGACGACCGGGCCGTCACGGCGCTGGCCGCCGCCAACACCTACGCGATCTTCGGCGAGGTCGTCTCGGGCATCGAGGTCGCCGACGCGATCTACCAGGCCTCGAACGGCGAGGAGCTGCCATCCGACCCGATCGCCATGACCCGGGTCACCGTCTCCAACCCGGCGGCGTCGCCGGGGACTTCACCAGGGAGCACGCCATGACCAGAGCGACCATCGAGACCGACCTCGGCACGATCGAGCTCGATCTCTTCACCCGCGAGGCCCCGAAGGCAGCGCAGAACTTCGTCGACCTCGCGCGCAAGGGTTTCTACGACGATGTCATCTTCCACCGCGTCATCCCGGGCTTCGTGGCCCAGGCGGGAGACGGCGAGTTCGGCAAGAAGTCCAGCCTCAACGCGGGCCGCGTCGGCACCGGCGGACCGGGCTACAAGTTCGAGGACGAGCCGATCCGGGCCGACTACGTTCGGGGCGCGGTCGCGATGGCCAACGCCGGGCCGAACACGAACGGCAGCCAGTTCTTCATCTGCCAGGCCGACCTGTCCGGGCGCCTCCCGAAGAACTACACGATCTTCGGCCAGGTCACGAAGGGCATGGACATCGTCGACAAGATCGTCAATGCCCCGCGCAACAGCCGCGACCTGCCCGACAACCCGGTGGCGATGACGAAGGTGACGATCCAGGACGACCAGGCCTGAGGCTCCGTCCAGCATTGGCACCGGCAGCGGCGCGACCCGAGCTCAGGGGCACCGAAATGGGTCGGCTGTCCGCACCGAAGGCTCCAGTGCTGCTTACCTGGCAGGATCCGTCGCCGGGTCGAATGATTACGGGCGCGCAGCAGGCGCAATGCCGCTGTAATGGTCCGTGCATACCGCCACGCACGGAGCGTTAAGGGATTTTTACCAAGTTAGCGACGAAAACCCTTGGATTCGCGGACCTCGTGGCCTAGACTGTGCCTTGCACTGCGGCGACGCAGGGTCCGCTGCCCCAGCGGCAAGGTCATGGGTAGGTTGGGTCAGGGTAGTCGGTGCAGCCGACGTGATAGATGCCCTTGACGCGTGGCAGAAGCATCCGCCTCGGCGGATACCTTCACCGGGACAGCATCGGAGCGGCTCCTTCGGGAGCCGCTCCGTATTTCGTCTCCGGGGCTAGGCGCGGACCGCCGGCTCCACCACCCGACCGAGGAACAGGATCGTGCCGGTCGGAACGTCACGAACGGCGAACAGGTACGGTCGGTCGACCTTCAGCGTGACCCGTTTCGGGACGCTCGTCCGGCCCATCACGACGGCCGTCGCAGCCGCCGCCTCGGTGCCCTTCTCGTCGACGTCGATGTTGGCCTGGTGGATGACGGCGGTGATGAACAGGGCGTCCGCGGTCGTCATGCCGCTGAAGTCGGCCAGGCCTGGATCGAAGGCATCGGGCATGCCCAGCTCGGCGAGCACGTCCTTGAGGTCGACCTTCGTCTCGATGCCGAACTTCGGCAGCCAGAGATCGACGCTTCGCTCCTCGAGGGCCGCGACGATCGCCGCGAAACCCTCGCCGTCGAGCGTGGCCGTGAAGGCCGCGAGGTCGTCCGGCACGACGATGGTCATCGCCAGCGAGCCGCCGACGTACGGCAGCTCGACGGCCTGCCAGCCGTTGCCGCGGGCGTAGCGGGCATCGATCGCGGCGTGCATCGTCGTCACGTCGACCGTCGAGCCGTCCAGCTTGGTGAACGGTCCCGGCGCCGTGTTCCGGTCCTCGAACGGCGTCAGCCAGGCGGCCTTGAGGTAGATGGCATTCACCAGGACCATCACCGTCAGCTCGTCGATCGTGCCCGCCTCGAGCAGCTCCGGGATCCGGTGCTCGGTGCGGTCGTCGACCCAGGCGTTGATGGCCCTGCGGGCCGCCTCGGTGTCGTTGACGTAGTCGACCAGTCGGACGCCGGCCGCGAATCGCGACGCCAGCGCGGCGAGGTAGACCTGCTCCCACGGGTAGTTCCGCTGGGCGAAGGGCGCGTTGGCGATTCGCAACGTGACGTCGCGCTCGACCCGGCCCAGGTCCTCGAACCGGCCGGACCGCGAGGCGAGCGCAGCATCGAGGGCGTTGAGCCACCCCGCGTGCTCGTCGGACGCGACCTCCCGGAGCACGGCGTCCATCTGCGCTGCCGTCTCGCCGCGGGCGCCGGCGCGGGCCATGGCCAGGGCGATGGCCACCGAGGCCGGTGACAGGACCGCATTCTCGTCGCCCGCCGTGGCGGCCTCGAGGAGCTCGATCCCGAAGTCGTTGATCGCGGCCGCGGCGAGGGCTGCGTCTCCAGGGTCGGCCGAGGCGCGCGGCAGGTCGGCCATCGCCAGCCCGACCGAGGCTGCCCCGTCGCAGCCGACGACGACCGCGGCGAGGACGATGACCGCCAGCCGCCGCCAGATCTGCCGCCCGCTCATGGCTGAATCCTCCCGTAGTGCCGGGGCACAGACGCGCCGCGCGAGCCCTGGGTGCCGCGCGCGGCGTGGCTATCCTCGCCCCGTGATCTCGACGCGCCAAGGGCTTCCGGACCCTCGGTTCTCGGCCGCCTGGCA
>JBQGDI010000086.1:0-14653 GCA_052038965.1 Candidatus Limnocylindrales bacterium
GGCGACATCGACGCCAACGGCCGAGATGGCACGAAGGGCCTCGCCAACGACCGCCGGATCCAGGCCGCCGGCAAGCGTCACCGGGACCTCCCGGGCGACCGCCGCGACGATTGCCGGATCGGCTCGGCGCCCGGTTCCGCCGGGATGCGGTCCGCCGGCGGTGTCGAGGAGGATCCTGACCGCACCCGCGGCGAGGCACTCCCGTGCGCGATCGACGAACGGCGCGGGATCGACGCCGGCGGTGCCCTCGACCGGCAGGTGGATGACCTTCCAGGCAGGCCGGGACAGGGTGGCGAGCAGCGACCGCGGCTCGTCGCCGCTCAGCTGGATCGCGTCGGCATCGAGGGCGCGGCCGATCGCCTCGAGGTCGGTGGTCGTCCGGTCGACGGTGATTGCGACGACTCGTGGCCGCGTCGCAGGCGGCGCGGCGGCCCGAACGGCCGCCGCCAGCGACGTCGCCTCGTCGAGCGACAAGGCCCGGGGCGTCCCCGGCACGAGGTTGAGCCCGATCGCGTCGGCACCGGCTGCGATCGCGGCTCGGACGCCGGCCTCGTCGACGATCCCGCAGATCTTCACGAACGGCATGCGCCCCCGCTCCACGGGATCACCTGGGGCCTGGCCGGCTTCGACCATGGCGCGGGCGGCTGCCTCCGGGTCGCCGGCACGGACGAGCGACTCGCCGACGAGCGCAGCATCGAACCCGATCGCCCGCCAGCCGCGGAGCGTCGAGGCGTCGCGGACGCCCGACTCGGCGACGGCGAGCCGGTCCTCGGGGATGGCATCGCGGAAGCGCGCGGCCCGCTCCGGGTCGACGGCCAGCGTCCGTAGATCGCGGTTGTTGATCCCGATGACCCGGCCCGGGGTCGCGAGGGCCGCATCGAGCTCGCGCTCGTCGTGCGCCTCGACGAGCGGCTCGAGGCCGAGGTCGAGGGCGGCCCGGGCGAGGGCCGCGAGCCGCCGCGGCGGATGGAGCGCGGCGAGCAGCAGCACCCCATCGGCACCCGCGGCGCGGAGGAGATCGAGCTGGCGAGCCTCGACGACGAAGTCCTTCGCCAGGACCGGGACGGAGACCTGGCCGCGGATCCGCTCGAGCTCCTCGACCGAGCCGCCGAACCAGTGCGGTTCGCAGAGGACGGAGATCGCGGCGGCGCCACCTCGCTGGTAGGCGCGAGCGCGGGCGACGAGGTCGTCGCCGGTCGCGGCGATCGGGCCGGCGGATGGCGAGGCGCGCTTGATCTCGGCGATCAGGTGGAGCCCCGGGCCGGCGAGGCCGAGCGCGAACGGCCGCGGCGGCGGGGCAGCGGCCAGGGCGCGGCGGAGGCCAGCCCTCCCGATGTCGCGGAGCCGGGCTCGCACGTCCTCGCGACGCCGTCCCGCAATCTCGTGGACCACGCTCCGGCGGCGCACGCCGGCGGCGGAGACGGTGAGAGGGCGCTCGGCGACGACCATCAGGCCCGGGCTCCGGCGGCCGCGGCGGTCGCCGCAGCGGCCGCGGCTGCCGCGGCGCGCAGCTCGGCCAGAAGCCGGAGCGGAGCTCCCGAGGCGATCGTCGCCCGGGCCGCCGCGACGCCGTCGGTGAGGGTCGCCGTACGGCCGGCAGCGACGAAGGCGGCACCCGCGTTGAGGAGGACGACGTCTCGCCGAGGTCCGGCCTCGCCAGCGAGCACGGCCTCGACCATCGCGGCGTTCTCGGCCGCGGTCCCGCCCGCGAGGTCGCTCGTCGCGGCTGCCGCGAGACCGACTGAGATCGGATTCACCGCAGTCGTCACGACCCCGTCGGGAGTCACGTCATGGAGCATGCCGGTGCCGTCGAGCGGCAGCTCGTCGACACCGGCGCCATGGACCACGAGGGTGCGCTCCGTGCCGAGCAGTCGCGCGACCTCGGCGATCCGGGGCGCCGCGGCCGGATCGGCGACCCCAATGACCGCCCGCGACGCTCCCGCGGGATTCGTGAGCGGCCCGAGCAGGTTGAAGGCCGTCCGCACGCCGATCTCGCGGCGCGTCGGCCCGGCGTGCTTCATCGCCGGGTGGAAGCCCGGCGCGAACAGGAACACGAAGCCGTGATCGCGCAGGCTCGCGGCCGCCGATGCGGCGTCGTGATCCAGTCGAATCCCGAGTGCCTCGATGACGTCGGCCGAGCCGCTCCGCGAGGTGATCGCCCGATTGCCATGCTTCGCCACCGGCACGCCGGCCGACGCCACGACGAGCGCGGAGGTCGTCGAGATGTTGAACGTGCCCGAGCCGTCACCACCGGTGCCGACGACGTCGACCGCGCCTGGCGGCGCGTCCACGCGGAGCACCCGCTCCCGCATCGACGACGCGAACCCGGCCAGCTCCTCGACCGTCTCGCCCCGCATCCGGAGGGCGACGAGCAGCGCCGCCAACTGCGCCGGCGTCGCCTCGCCGTCCATGACCGCGCCCATCGCCGCCCGCGCCTCGTCGATGGACAGCGTCCGGCCCTCGACCACCGCGGCGAGGGCGACCCGGACCTGCTCGCTCACCGCTCCGACTCCCCCGCCCCGGTCTCGGCCAGGCCGGCCGTCGCGAACGACCCGGTCGCCGCATCCAGCCGCGACGCCTCGCCCTCGCCGGCAAGGCGCAGGAAGTTCGCCAGGAGGTGCGGGCCCTGCGGCGTGAGCACGCTCTCGGGGTGGAACTGCACGCCCTCCATCGGCAAGCTGACATGCCGAAGGCCCATCACCACCTGGTCCTCCTCGGCCATCGCCGTGACCCGCAGCTCTGGCGGCAGCGTGGCCGGGTCGACGCACAGCGAGTGGTAGCGCGCGGCCATGAACGCCGGCGGCATGCCGTCCAGCAGGCCCGCGCCATCGTGCGATACCTCGGTCGCCTCGCCGTGCACGAGGGTCGGAGCGCGGACGATCGAGGCGCCGTAGGCCTGGGCCATCGACTGCATCCCGAGGCAGACGCCGAGGAGCGGGATGCGCCGCTCGCTCGCCACCCGGACCGCGTCCATCGACACGCCGGCGTGATCGGGATCACTCGGACCCGGCGAGATGACGATCCCGTTCAGGTCGGCCGCCTCGTCGGCCGCCATCGCCTCGAGGCCGGCCCGATCGACCGCGTCGTTGCGCATGACCCTGACGTTCGCGCCGGCGGCCTCGAGGGCCTGGACGAGGTTGAACGTGAAACTGTCGTAGTTGTCGATGACGAGGATCATGCCGGCGCCTCGGCTGGCTCGCGCTCCCGCCGCGAACCGCGCGTGGACGCCGGTGCGACGGCCTCCTCGATCGCCCGGCGCAGGGCCGCCGCCTTGTGCTCGGTCTCCTCGAACTCCTTCTCGGGCACGGAGCCGGCGACGATCCCCGCGCCCGTGTGCACGTGGGCCCGCCCGTCTCGAAGGACCGCGCTCCGGATCGTGATCGCCGTGTCGAGGTTGCCGTCGTAGCCGAGGTATCCAACCGCGCCGCCGTACAGCCCCCGCCGCTCCCCCTCGGCCGCGGCGATGAGCTGCATCGCCCGGACCTTCGGCGCGCCGGACAGGGTGCCGGCCGGGAACACCGACCGCAGCGCGTCGAGCGCGTCGAGGTCGGGCCGGAGGCGGGCCTCGACGTGGGACACGAGGTGCAGGACATGGCTGTAGCGCTCGACGTCCATGTAGCGCGAGACGGTGACCGTGCCGGCGCGCGCGACCCGCCCGAGATCGTTCCGGCCGAGGTCGACGAGCATCACGTGCTCGGCACGCTCCTTGGGATCGCGCTGGAGCTGCTCGGCCAGGACCTGGTCCTCCCCGGGGCTCGCCCCACGGGGGCGTGTGCCGGCGATCGGGTGGGTCGTGAGCTTGTCGCCCTCGACCTGCAGGAGCAGCTCCGGCGAGGCGCCGACGACCTCGAACGACGGGGTCCGAACGAAGAACAGGTACGGGCTCGGGTTGACCCGCCGCAGCGAGCGGTAGAGTCCGATGCCGTCGAGCCGCCTGTGGGTCGCCGGATCGATCGGCAGGTCGAACGACTGGCGCCGGGCGAGCACGACCTGGATCGCCTCGCCGGCCGCGATCGCATCCTTGGCGACCTCGACCGCGTGGACGTACTCGTCGCGGCCGAGGCTCGCCTCGACGACGGCGGTGCCGGGCGCGACGTCGGCGGTGCGCTCGCCGCGCGGGCCGCCGTTCGCCGCCAGCTCGACCGCCGATGGGCGGGCCGTGCGCTCCAGCGCCTCGAAGATCGCTTCCTCGGCGATCCGGTAGCGGCCCTCGAGGTCGGGGGCGGCGGTGTGCAGCGAGGCGATCGCCGACAGCGTGTGCGTCAGGTGGTCGACGACGACGACCAGGTCGGTCTCGATGAACGCGGCGGTCGGCGTCCCGATCGGGTCGGAGGTCGGCAGCGGCACCGTTGGCTCGAAGGTCGAGACCGCGTCGTACGAGATGGCCCCCACGGCGCCGCCGGTGAATCGCGGCATCCCCTCTCGAGGCTCGACGCGGCGCCGAGGCACGAAGCGCCGGATCGCCTCGAGCGGATCGGGCGCGTGCTCGATGACGACTGGCAGCTCCGGGTCGTAGCGGTCGACCGTGACGGGCCGCTCCTGGATCCGGGCCAGCCCGTCGCGGACCTCGAGGAGCCGGCGCGGCCCGACGCCGAGGAACGAGTACCGGCCGAGGCGCTCGCCGCCCTCGACCGATTCCAGCAGGTAGGCGGGCGTGGTCCCGTCGTCGAGCCGGAGGAACGCCCCGATCGGCGTGTCGAGGTCGGCCGGCCGCGTGGCGCGCAGGAGCAGCGTGTCCGCGTTCGACGCGAGCCGCTTGGCCCCGGCGAGGCTGAGCGGATCCTGCGTGGTCACGAGCGCCTCCTGCGAGTGGCTTCCGTCCGGGTGTCCGGCCCAGGTCCCGAGAATCACGACGACCCTTCGTCCCCCGGGACGAAAGGCCGTGCCTTCCGCGGTGCCACCCTCATTCGGCGATGCCGCACTCTCGTGACCGACGGGTGGCCTGCACGGCCGCCGATCGGCGCTGCCCTGTATCGCTGGCGCCCTGCGCCGGAGCCTACTGGGCTCGCCCGCGCCGGTGGCGCCGCTGGCCGTTCGGTCCGGAGGCTCCCGGGTCCATTCGCCGCCGCCGTCGCCCCGGCTTGCACCAGCCACCGGGTCTCTCTGCCGACGCTCGACGGGTACTCGTCCCGTTCGCAGCCGTATTCGAAATGTGGCGGGAGTCTAGGCAGCCTCGGCGTCGAGCGTCAAGGGCCAGCCCAGCTCAGAGGTAGCGGTTCTCCGCGTAGCACCACCAGAAGCCCTGGCCCGCCGGCATCTGGATGATGACCGGGTGGTCCACACCGAGCGCATGCGCCCGGGCGTGGCCCGCCTGCGACTCGCAGCAGCCGACGTGGCCACACTCCGCGCAGAGCCGGAGATTGAACGTCGAGCCGCACTCCTCGCAGCGGGCACCGGACGCCGCTGCGATCGTCTCGGGGACGTGGGCGCAGGACGGGCGGCGAGTCGACGAGGCGAGGTCCATGGCGCCGAAGCCTACGCCCCGATGCGACAATCCGCCCGTGGACGCGGCCCGAGCGAACCACCGCCCGACGATCGTCGTCGTCGGCAGCATGAACGTCGACCTCATCGCCTACACCCGGCGCGTCCCGCAAGCCGGCGAGACGGTCATGGGCGAGCGGTTCGCCATGGGCTTTGGCGGCAAGGGCGCCAACCAGGCGGTGATGGCCCGCCGGCTGGGTGCGGAGGTCGTCTTCGTCGGCGCCCTGGGCCACGACGTGTTCGCCGAGATGACGGTCGACAACATGGCCGGCCACGGCATCGACACTCGCTTCATCGCCCGCGTCCCCGGTTCGAGCGGCGTGGCCCCGATCTGGGTCGAACCCGACGGGACGAACCGGATCATCGTCGTTGCCGGCGCGAACGACCACGTCGACCCGTCGGACGCCGCCGAGGTCGTGCGGAAGTTGCGCACGGCCGACGTCGTCATCGGTCAACTGGAGGTACCCCAGCCCGCCACGACGGGGGCCTTCGAAGCGGCGCGCGAGCGCGGCGTCCCGACCGTCCTCAACCCGGCCCCCGCCGCGCCGCTCGACCCGGCCCTGCTGGCCGTGACGGACTGGTTGATTCCCAACGAGGCCGAGTTCGCGGTCCTGGCCGGGGCGGACGACGGCGAGGAGCGATTTCGCCGGTTCGCGGAGCGGACCGGCACGCGCCTCGTGGTGACCCTCGGCAGAGAAGGCGCCCTGCTCGTGGGCGAGGACGGACTCGAGCGCGTCCCCGCCGTCCCCGTCACGCCGGTTGACACGACCGGCGCCGGCGACGCCTTCGTCGGGGCCTTCGCCTACGGCCTGGCGGCGGGCCTGCCGGAGCTGGAGGCCGTCCGGCTCGGCGTCGCGCTGGCGTCGGACAGCGTCACGAAGCCCGGGACGCAGTCCTCGTTCGCATCGCGGGAGGAAGCGGCGGAGCTTCTCGCCGGGATCCTCGCCCGGGTCTGAGCGCCGGCGCTACTCCTCGAATCGCTCCCAGCCCCCAGCCTCGCCGGGAATGAAGAAGGCCTCCTCCGGGTAGCACCAGGCCCACACCTCGCCGGGCTGCGCGGAGCGGATGAGGGCGTGCCCGGTCTCGGCGGCATGGCCCGAGGCGTGGCGGTTCGGGCTGTTGTCGCAGCAGCCGGTGCGACCGCAGATCAGGCACTGGCGGAGATGGACCCACTGGGCACCCATCGCGACGCAGGTCGGGCAGACGGTCTCGGGCTCCGGCGGCTCCGGAAGGGCATCGGCGAAATGCGGGCAGGGCAAGCTCACGGGCGATCTCCGAGCGAGGCGTCCCCCGCAGGATAGGCCAGGGCAGTTCGCCTAGAACAGGTCGTGGGCCGGCTCGGCATCGTCGGCCTCGGGCTCCGGCTCCAGCTCCCCGGCGGCCTCCTCCGGCGGGACGTTCGTGAAGGCGGCGACCGCCCGACTGACGTCCTCGGAACAGTCCTCCAATCCGGGCTCGACGAACGAGTCGACGTTGCTCGCGTGGGTGTACTCGAACCGGCCGTTGGCGACCCACATCAGCCACTTGGCCGAACCGGCCAGCTGATCGCCCTCGACGAGGCCCACGACCATCGGTCGCTCCACGTCGGTCACCACGCGGATCAGCGTCCCGGCAGCCAGCGAGGGCACGGCGTGCACCTCGGCCGCGGACCTGATCGTCGCGAGCTGGCCGAGGCGGTCTTCGAGCAGCGGCGGCATGTCGTCCTCCAAGAACGGCGAGGGTGGCGGAGGTGGTGGCGCGGAACCGGGCGGCAGGATCCACGACTCGTCGGCCATGTCCCGGCCCTCGAACAGACGACGCGGGTTGTACCGGAACTTGCGGCCGCCGAGCTTGCGACGAATCTCGAAGTGGAGATGCGGGCCGGTGCTGATTCCGGAGTCGCCGGACAGCCCGATGACCTGGCCTCGCCGGACGATATCGCCCT
The DNA here is from genome assembly GCA_052038965.1 of Candidatus Limnocylindrales bacterium. Taxonomy (GTDB): domain Bacteria; phylum Chloroflexota; class Limnocylindria; order Limnocylindrales; family CSP1-4; genus UBA5189. The sequence continues at coordinate 7,406 of JBQGDI010000086.1, forward strand.
TCGAACAGCGGAAGTCCTTGAGATGCGTGTAGAACGCCGTGACCCCCGGCCGGATCCGAAGCGTGACGTACAACTCACCGGTCGACTCGAACGTGCCGCGGGCGATGATCTCGCCCGCCTCGACGGCTCGCAGGTGGGTCCCCTCGGCAAGCCCGATGTCGATCCCGGGATGGACGCGCCGAACGGCCTGCCCCCCGGCGAAGTCGCCAGCCGCGGCGCGAACGGCGCCGCGATCGTCGCGCTCGACGAACCAGCCGCGCGGCTCGACACTCAACGAGGTCGCGCCGAAGCGCTGCGTCACCCTGCCGCGCCGGACCGGTCGGACGAGTCCAGCCACGGGATCAGCCTAGCCTCCGACGATCGCCCGGGCCAGCGGTGGATGGCGGACCCGCGAAGCGGTACTTGCGCCGTGCCTGGCGGAGAGGGTGGGATTCGAACCCACGGACACTCATCGTGTCGCCCGTTTTCAAGACGGGACCGTTCAACCGCTCCGGCACCTCTCCGCGATCGAGGATACCAAGGGCGGGCGCCGGTCCCAGAGCGGCGCCGGCGGCGCGGAGGCCATCCCGGTCCGCGGCTCCCGCGTCAGGTCGGCGGATCGATGCGATCGCGACCGAGGTACGGCAGGAGGGCGGCGGGGATGTCGAGCCCGCCGTCGGCGCGCTGGTACGTCTCCAGGATCGCGGCGACGGTCCGGGCAAGCGCGAGCCCGGAGCCGTTGAGGGTGTGGACCAGCTCCGGCCTGGCACGTGCCTCCGGACGGTAGCGGATGGCCATCCGGCGGGCCTGGTAGTCCCGGAAGTTCGAGCACGAGCTGACCTCCAGCCACCGCTCCACGCCCGGCGCCCAGACCTCGAGGTCGTACTTGCGCGACTGGACGAAGCCCATCTCGCGCGTCGCCATGAGGACGACGCGGTAGGCCAGGCCGAGCCGGCGAAGGAGGTCCTCGGCCCGACCGGTCATCCATTCGAGCGCCTCGCTGGACGCCTCGGGTCGCTCGAACAGGACCATCTCGACCTTGTCGAACTGGTGGACCCGCAGGATGCCGCGGGTGTCCTTGCCCGCCGCCCCGGCCACGCGGCGGAAGCATGGCGTATAGGCCGCATAGCGGATCGGGAGGCGATCGGCGTCGAGGATCTCGTCGCGGTGGAGGTTCGTGACCGGGACCTCGGCGGTCGGGACCAGGTACAGGTCGTCGCGGGTGACGACGTACATCTGGTCTTCCTTGTCCGGGATCTGGCCCGTGCCACGCGCCGAATCGGCGTTCACGACGATCGGCGGCCAGACCTCGGTGAAGCCGTTCTCGCGGGTGTGGACGTCGAGGAAGAACGAGATCAGCGCCCGCTCGAGCGCCGCGCCCGCGCCGACGTACACGGGGAAGCCCGAGCCGGCGACCTTGGCCCCGCGCGCCAGGTCCAGCATCCCGAGCCGCTCCCCGACGTCCCAGTGCGCTTTGCGCTCCCACGTCCCGCCGTCGGATCTCGCGTCCGCACCGACCTCACCGTCGTGGTGGACGATGCGCGGCAGCTGCTCGCCCCAGTGCCGGATCGTGACGTTCGCCTCCTCGCCGCCGATCGGAACGTCCGGCTCGGCCGGGTTCGGGATGCGCAGCAGGAGGTCCTCGAGCTCGGTTTCGGCCGCCACGAGGGCGCCCTCGAGCTCAGCGAGGCGCTGCCCGATCTCGGTCGATCGGGCCCGGAGTCCTGCGACCTCGGGGCCGTTCGGGGACGCGCCGCCCTTGATCGCCTCGCCGATCTGCTTCGAGGCGGCGTTGCGTTCGGCGCGTAGACCGTCGGCCCCGCCCTGGAGCTCGCGTCGGCGGGAGTCCGCGGCAAGCGCGGCGTCGACGATCGCCGGGTCCTCGCCCTTGTCGATCGATCCCCGCCGAACCGCCTCCGGGTCCTCGCGCAGCCGCTGCGCGCCAATGCTCATCGCACCTCCTCGGCGGGAAGTGTGGCGCCCGCGGCGGCCTCACGCAGGCGTGTCATGACGAACTCCGGCTCGAGCTTCGCGAGCAGCCAGCCCGCCCGCGGGCCGTTGGGGCGGCCCAGGAACGCCAGGTACAGCGCCCGGAAGGCCCTGCCGGCCTTCAGGCCGCCCTCCGTCGCGGTCTCGAAGATCGCCGCCTGCCAGGCGTCGCCGTCGGCCGGGACGAGGCCGCCGGCCAGCTCGCGGCCGCGCTCGACGAGCGCACCGAGGAAGTGCCGCTCGAGCGGGTCGAGATCCGCGGCGGCCATGGGGAGCGTCGGCTGGACGACGAGCCGCGCCTCCTCGGGGGCGAAGTGCTCCAGCCACGCTCGGGCGGCGATCACCCGGCGCTCCAGGTCCGCGGCCTCGGCGGAGTCGAGCCCGCTCCCCTTCTCCGCTGCCGCCGTCGCGCCGAGGTCCACGCCCGGGACCTGGACGAGCGTCGCCAGGTGGGTGAACGGGAAGCGGAATCGGCGGGCTTCCTCGGCGACGTCCGCCGCGGGATCGACGAGCGAGTAGCGGAACACGGCCTCGAAGCCGGGCGGCAGCTCGCCCTTGACCGGCTTGCCGGCCGTCGCGTCGGCCAGCCGATCAAACTCGTCGAAGAGGCGCGGGATGGCGTCTGTCTCGTCCGGATCGAACTCGATCGCCTGGTTGGGGCGGGGGCGAAGGAAGAGCAGCCGGAGCTGCTCGGCGGGCACGACCTCGGCGATCAGGTGGGCCGGCGTCCCCCGCCCCTTCGAGGTCGACATCTTGCGGCCGCCGATGTTGAGGAACTCGTACGGCAGGTTGATCGGCGGCTCGCGCTCGAAGACCTCGCGGGCGATCGCCTCGGAGCGGTCGCGCGAGCCGCCGGCCGTGGCGAGATCCTTGCCGTTCGGCTCGATCGTCACGCCGAACAGGCTCCACTGCGCGGCCCACTCGAGGTTCCAGGGCAGCTTCGCGCGGCCGCCGAACGGCGCGACCCAGCCGGCGTGGCCGCAGCCGCGGGCCCACGCGACGAGGTCCGGCCGGCACTCGTAGTAGACGCGGCCGCCGTCCCACTTCGTCACGATCGTCGTGCCGACCTTGCCGCAGGACTCGCAGATGACACTGACCGGGTGCCATGTCTCGGGATGGCGGACGTTGGCGACTCGCCGGTAGACCTCGCGGACCACCGCGGCCCGGTCGAGCGCGATCCTGATGTAGGGATCCATGTCGCCCGCGGCGTAGTGCTCGCTCATCCAGTAGTAGCGGTCCGGGAAGATACCGAGCCGGGCGAACGTCTCGATGAACACGCCGGCGTGATGTCGCGCGTACGAGGCGTGCCCGTCCGCGACCTGGTCCGGGATGTGAGCGAGCGGTCGGCCCATCTCGCGCCCGACCGCGTCGACCGTCAGGAGGGACTGGGCGTCCATCGGGTCGAGATCATCGACGCCGTACAGGAGCGTCGTGTCGTGGCCCGCGGTGCGCAGGGCCCGCGCAATGACGTCGAGGATGACGGGTCCCCGGAGGCTCCCGACGTGGACCGTCCCGGACGGGGTCTTCGAGTCGTTGACGACCTGCGGGCCGGAGACGCGAGCGGCCAGCTCGTCCGCCCACTCCATGGCGGCCGCTCCTACGAGATCGCGACGATCTTGTAGGCGATGTCGCCGGCGGGGACCTGGACCGTGACCTTCTCGCCCTTCTTGTGTCCGAGCAGCGCTCGACCGACGGGGCTCTCGTTGCTGATCCGGCCCTCGGTCGGGCGAGCCTCCGTGGAGCCCACGATCGTGAACGACTCCGGGCCATCGGGCCCGTCGACCTTGACGGTCGAGCCGATCTGGACGTGCGTGTTGCCGACGCTCTCGTCGATGAGCGTGGCGTTCTTGATCAGCGCCTCGAGCTGCTGGATTCGGCCCTCGACGAACGCCTGCTCGTTCTTGGCGTCCTCGTACTCGGCGTTTTCCGTCAGGTCGCCGTGCTCCTTGGCATCGTGGATGCGCTGGGCGATCTCGGGGCGGCGCAGCGAGACCATCTCCTCGAGCTCGGCGCGGAGCTTCTCGAGGCCGTCACGGCTGATGTAGGTCGGCTTGTTGTTCATCGGAATACGGATCCCCGATAAGGAAAGAACCCCAGCGCTCGCGGTGGGTTCCGCAGGCTGGAGTCCCGGGTCGGCGACGTAGCCTAGCGCGGGCCTCCGGGGGTGTCAAAGCCTCGCCGGACGCCATTACGTCACGGCTCCCAGAGGAGATCGCCGACGTGCGCGGCGAACCTGGCTCGGGCGTCTGCCAGCGCGGTCTCGTCCCGCAGGACGAGGCCGATGGCGAGCCCGAACCCGTCGTAAACGCCGACCCAGCGCAGGACCCGGCTCGGTCCGGGAGCCGCACTCGGACACGCCCAGGATTTCCGCCTCGCCACCCGCGCTCAGGGGTGTCTCGTCGATCGGCTCGGTATCGCAGCCGTGCCACTCCGCAGCCCGGCTGCCACGAGGTCTCGAAGGTCGACTGCGGAGCCTCGGCCGCGGCGTCGGGGGAACGCACCCGGTCGACCGCAGCGTGGCCAACAATGCCGTCAGCGGGGCGCCGACCGGGATTCCGAGAGGGCCACGAGGCGATCGCGGAGGCGACGGAGGGCCGTTCGATCGGGCGTTGCCACGAAGACCGTGTCGTCGCCGGCGATGCTCCCGGCGACCTCCGGCCAGCGGGTCCGATCGAGCGCAGCCGCGACCGGGTGCGCCGAACCGGGCAGGGTCTTGATGATCAGCAGCTGGCCGGCCGTCCGGAACTCGATCGGGAGGTCGACAAACAGGCGGCGCAGGCGGTCCTCGCCCGAGGCCTCGGCCTCGACGAGGCGCGGCGGCAGCACGTACGCCGCGCGACCCTGCCGGCTGCCCTTGCCAAGCCCGAGCTCCTTGACGTCGCGGCTGACCGTTGCCTGGGTGGCTCGGAAGCCCCGTTCCCGGAGGGCGGCGGCCAGTTCCTGCTGGGTCCGGATCGGGCGCTGCTCAACGAGGTCCCGGATCGCGCGCTGCCGGAGCTGCTTCATGACCTCCATCGGATCAGCGGTCCCAGAGGCCGAGCCAGGCCACGACGACGAGGGCCGCGAGCGCGACCCGGTACAGGACGAAGACGCCGACGCCGTGCGTCCGGAGGTAGCGCAGGAGCACCGAGATGGCGATCAGGCCAGCGACCAGGGACCCGATCATCCCGACCACCAGCGGCGTGAGCTCGATCGACACGTTGGCCTCGCCGGCGAGCAGCTTCCGGACCTCCCAGACGCCCGCGCCGGCGGTGATCGGCGTCGCCATTAGGAAAGCGAACCGGGCGGCGGCCTCGCGACCGAGGCCGGCGAAAAGGCCGGCCGAGATCGAGATCCCGGAGCGGCTGATGCCCGGGACGAGCGCGAGTGCCTGGGCGGCGCCGATCCCGATGGCGATCGGGAAGGTCACGCCGTCGAGCGGCCGGCTCCGGCTCCCGACCCGGTCGGCAAGCCACAGGATCGCGGCCCCGACGACGAGCGTGACGGCCACCAGCCGCGGCTCCCGGAACGTCGTCTCGATCAGGTCGTTGAGCGCGACGCCGACGATCACCGCGGGGATCGTGGACGCGGCGAGGAGCCAGGCCATGCGACGGTCGGGGTCGCCGCGGAACGAGCGATCCCGGAGCGCGGCCAGGCCGGCCGGGACGAGGCGCAGCCAGTCGGCGCGGAAGTAGACGAGCAACGCGAGCAGCGTCGCGAGGTGGAGCATGACGCTGAACGCCAGGCTCTCGAGGAACGGGTCATCCCAGCCCAGGAAGGCCGGGATGAGGATGTGATGGCCCGAGCTGGAGATCGGCAGGAACTCGGTGAGCCCCTGGACGATCCCCAGGATCAGGGCCTGGATGACGAGGTCCATCGCCGCCTACCGGCCGCCACACGTGCCGCGATATGCCAGTCGCCGGAATATTCGCGCGACGGGGATAGCGGCTGGGGAGCGCGTTCCGATGGCCATTCGGCCGGCGAGGAGCGACCTACCGGATGAAGAGCGGCGCCAGCACCAGCGTGATGGTGGCGAGGAGCTTCACCAGGACATGCAGCGACGGGCCGGCGGTGTCCTTGAACGGATCGCCGACCGTGTCGCCGACGACCGCGGCAGCGTGGGCCGGGGTCTTCTTGCCGATGACGTTGCCGGCGTCGTCGGTGAGATGGCCTGCCTCGATGTACTTCTTGGCGTTGTCCCAGGCGCCACCGCCGTGGTTGAGGACGGTCGCGAGGAGCACGCCGGCGATCGTCCCGACCATGAGCAGCCCAGAGACCGCCTCGTGGCCCAGGAGCAGGCCGACGATGATCGGCGTGGCAACCGCGACCGCGCCCGGCAGGATCATCTGGCGGAGCGCCGCGCGGGTCGTGATGTCGACCACGCGGGCGTAGTCCGGCCGCTGGCTGAAGTCCATGATCCCGGGCATCTCGCGGAACTGGCGCCGGACCTCGACGATGATCGACTGGGCGGTGGTGCCGACGGCCCGGATCGCGAGCGAGCTGAAGAAGTAGACCAGCATCGCCCCGATCAGGGCGGCGATGAAGACTCCGACGTTGGCCAGGTTGACCGACTCCAGGAGCGGCTCACCGCGGTTCGTCTGGATCAGGTTGACCTTGTCGATGTAGGCGCTGAACAGCAGGAACGCCGCCAGCGAGGCCGAGGCGATGGCATAGCCCTTGGTCAGGGCCTTGGTGGTGTTGCCGACGGCATCGAGGCGGTCCGTGATCTCGCGCGCACCGGCCTCGGCGCGGCTGAACTCGGCAACGCCGCCGGCGTTGTCGGTGATCGGCCCAAAGGTGTCCATGGCGAGGATGTAGGCCGTCGTCATGAGCATGCCCATCGTCGCGACGGCCGTGCCGAAGATGCCCCCGACATCGTGGCCGGCGGCGTTCTTCAGCTCGGCCTGCGAGCCAAGCCAGTGGCTTGCGAACAGTGCAATGCCGATCGTGATCGCGGTGACGAAGGTCGTCTCGAAGCCGACCGCCGTCCCCGAGATGATGTTCGTGGCAGGGCCGGTCTTCGAGGCCTCGGCGATCTCGCGAACCGGGCGGAACGTGCCGGCGGTGTAGTACTGGGTGATGTACACGAACGCGACACTCGTCGCGAGGCCCACGATGCCGGCCCCGAAGAACCAGACCCACGCCGGGATGCCGTTCGAGGGCAGCGCGCCGCCGGTGTTCATCATGACGTTGGTCGTGATGGCCAGGCCGACCACGGACAGGAGCGTGGTGACCCAGTAGCCGCGGTTCAGCATGTTCATCGGGTCCTCGTCCTCGCGGCCGCGGACGAAGAACATCGCC
>JBQGDI010000087.1:0-11381 GCA_052038965.1 Candidatus Limnocylindrales bacterium
CGAGGTCGCCGCCGGCGGCCGCTCCACGGCCAGGCTCGACGACGAGACCGTCACGGCAGGACGGCTGGCCGACGTCGTGGGGCCGCTCGTCGAGATCCACGGGCAGCACGATCAGTCGAGGCTGCTGGACGAGCGCTGGCAGCGTGACCTGCTCGATGCCCACGGCGAGCTGCGCGGCCTGCGGGCGACGATGGCCGCGAGCGTCGCCCGGTGGCGCGAGAACCGGGCGGCGATGGCCGAGCTCGCGCTGGATCCGCGCGAGGCCGAGCGGCGGCTCGAGATCCTCCGCCACGAGGTCGCCGAGATCGAGGCTGCGGGCCTCCGGGCGGGTGAGGCGGCCGAGCTTCGCGAGCGGCTCGCGCTCGCGCGGCATGGCGAGGCGATCGCTCGCGGCGCAGCCGCGATCCGGGCTGCCCTCGACGGGGAGGCCCACGATGCGGCCGAAGACCGGGCGGCGCGGCCGTCGCTCGGGGCCGCGCTCGGCGAGGCGCGGTCGCTGGCCCGTATCGATCCCCGCTTCGAGGCCGTGGCGGAGCGGCTGGCCGGGCTGGATGCGGAGCTCGAGGACGTCGCGGCGGAGGCGCGGCGCCTGGCGGACGCGGTCGAGTTCGACGCGGCAGCGGTGCTGCGGATGGAGGAGCGGCTGTCGCTGGTCTACTCCCTGGAACGGCGGTACGGCGACGACGAGGCGGCGGTCATCGCCCACGGTCAGCGCGCGGCGGCCGAGATCGAACGCCTCGAGCGGCTCGATGACGAGCGGCGGGCACGGCAGGCGGACGATGCGCGGCTCCTCGAGGCCGTGGCCGGCGCCGCGGCCGAGCTCTCGGCTCGCCGGCGCGACGCGGCCGCGCGCCTGGCATCCGCCGTCGACGAGGTGCTGCGCCGGCTCGGCTTCCGCGAGGGGGCCTTCGACGTCGGTGTCGGGCGGCGTCCGGCGGGCCGGGACGAGGCTGCTGTCGAGATCGACGGTGACGCCGTGGCGTTCGATGCCACCGGCGTCGACGAGGTCGTCTTCCGGTTCGCACCGAATGCCGGCGAGCCGGCCCGTGCTCTCGCGAAGATCGCGTCGGGTGGTGAGCTTTCCCGGGTCGCCCTCGCGGTCAAGCAGGTGCTCGCGACCGCCGACGCCACCCCGACGCTCGTGTTCGACGAAATCGACGCCGGCATCGGTGGGCGAACGGCCGACCCGGTCGGGCGCAGCCTCTGGTCACTGGCGCGCGACCACCAGGTCCTGGTCGTCACGCACCTGCCGCAGATTGCGGCCCACGCCGATGCCCACTTCCGGATCTCGAAGCGCGAGCGCGACGGGCGCACGGTCACCGACGTCGAGCGGCTCGACCGCGAGGGCCGGATCGTGGAGCTGGCGGCGATGCTCGGCGGGAACGAGGAGGGCGCCGCGGCCCTGGCCCAGGCCCGCGAGCTCCTCGATGCCGCGGACGCCTGGCACGGACGGCCGGTCGCGGTTGGCCCCGGCCGGTCGGGCTGAACCATCGCCGCGATGGCCGGGGCCGCGCCGACCAGCGGCGCTTCGTTTCCGCGGCCCGGCCGGCCGATCGGGGTCTCCTGCCGGCGAACGGGCGTACCCCGCCAGCGCGCTCGCGTTCTGTGCGGTCGAACGGCGCACGCAAACGTCGCGACCCGCGCCGGAGCTGGCTGAATCGAGGTGGGTCCCGCGACCGCCACCACGCTCGACCGTGCCGTCGAGGCGTACCTGACGTATCTCCGCGTCGAGCGAGGCCTGGCGCCCGCGACGGTTCGCGCGTACCGCAGCGACCTCGCCGACTTCGCGGGCCCGTGCAGCAGCAGCCGCGACTGGGCCGATGGCCCGGACGCCGCCCAGCGCTACCTCGCGTCCCGCACCCGCCGGGGCCGGCGCGACGTCCCCGGCCTGGCGCCGACGAGCCTGCGCCGCCGGGCCGCGTCGATCCGGGGCGTCTATCGCTTCGCGTTCGGTGAAGGGATGATCGCGACCGACGTCGCGGCCCACCTCGACCTGCCGCGGATGCCGCGCCTCCTGCCCGAGACCCTGACCGTCGCCGAGGTCGAGCGGCTGCTCGACGCAGCCCCGCCCCAGGCGTCGCGCGACCGGGCGCTGCTGGAGCTGCTGTACGCCGCCGGCCTCCGGATCTCCGAGGCCCTGCGGCTCGACCTCGAGGACGTGTCGCTCGACGGCGCGTTCGTGCGGGTCATCGGCAAGGGCGACAAGGAGCGGCTCGTCCCGGTCGGCGACATCGCCCTCGATGCGATCCGGGCGTGGCTCGACGGTCCGCGGGGCGAGCTCGTCGCGCGTCACCACGTCGCCCCGATCCGAGGCGGACCCGTCTTCCTCGGCGAGCGAGGCGTCCGACTCGGCCGGCAGCAGGCGTGGTCGATCGTCAAGCGAGCGGCCGCCGCCGCAGGCCTCGGCGACCGGGTCAGTCCGCATACCCTGCGGCACTCGTTCGCGACGCACCTGCTCGAGGGTGGAGCCGACCTGCGGATCGTTCAGGAATTGCTCGGACATGCGAGCATCAGCACGACGCAGCTCTATACGCACGTCACGGGGGAGCGGATTCGCGAGGTCTACGCTCGCGCGCATCCACGGGCCTAGGAGGGCGGACAGGTGTCTCGATACGCAGATCGACTTCTCGCCGACGGCGAGCGCGTGGCGCTTCGGGCCCGCCAGCACTGGCTGGCGCCGGTCATCGACGGACGCGTCGCGTGGGCGATCCTCATCGCGTCGCTGGTCCTCGTCGTCCTCTCGTTGCAGCTCCAGCAGGGACTCGCGCGCGACCTCTTTGGCTGGCTCGGGCTGGCCCTGCTGGTCGTGTCGCTCATCTGGGTCGGCTACATCCTCGTCCGCTGGTACAGCCAGGACTACATCGTCACCAGCCGGCGGGTCATCAAGGTCGAGGGCATCCTCAACAAGCGCTCGGCCGATAGCTCGCTCGAGAAGATCAACGACGCAGTCCTCGAGCAGAGCGTCCTTGGCCGGATGCTGAACTTCGGCGACCTCGACATCCTGACCGCGAACGAGCAGTCGGTCGATCGTTACCGACTGCTGACGAGCCCGATGCACTTCAAGCGGACGATGCTCGAAGAGAAGCACCGCCTCGAATCGGAGGTCTTCCAGGTCCCCGCACCGCCGCTCCGGGCCCCGGCCCCGGCTCCGGCCTCGGCGCCGGCTCCGGCGCCGTCTGCCGCCCCCGCGGGTGGTGTGGCGGCCGCTTCGGCCGAGGCGGCTCCTCCCGAGGCCGCTCCGGTGGTAGCCACGGCGCCAGCACCCGCCGCCAAGACGATGACGGCCGACGAGATCACCGGCGCCCTCGGCGATCTCGCTGACCTCCGCGACCGGGGAGCCATCAGCCCCGAGGAGTACGAGGCCAAGAAGCAGGACCTGCTGGGCCGGCTGTGATGTTCAACATGACCGTCGAGGAGCTGCTGGTCAACGTCGCCGTCCTGGCGGTCATGCTGCTATTCGCCTTTCCAATCCACGAGTTCTCCCACGCCCTCGCCGCGTTCCGGCTGGGCGATCACACCGCCCGGCAGTTCGGCCGCCTGACACTCGACCCGCGATCCCACTTCGATCCGATGGGCGGGCTGCTGCTCGTGTTCACCGTGCTGTTCACGGGCTTCGGGTTCGGCTGGGCCAAGCCGACGCCCGTCAACCCGATGAACCTCCGGGCGGGCCGCTGGGGCGAGGCCATCGTGGCCGCGGCAGGCCCGCTCTCCAACTTCGTCCTGGCCGTGGCCGCGGCCCTGCCGCTGCGCTATATCGACGCGACGGGCATGGACCTCCCGCTGGTCGCGCTGTTCCTGCGGGTCTTCATCCTGATCAACCTTGCGCTGATGATCTTCAACTTCCTGCCGATCCCACCGCTCGATGGCTCGAAGGTGCTGTTCGCGTTCCTCGACCCCCGGACGGCGTGGCAGGTTCGGCCGGTGCTCGAGCAGTACGGCTTCCTGATCCTGCTGCTGGCGATCTTCCCGATCTTCGGCGGGCAGAGCCTGATCGGGCAGCTGTTCGGGGTGCTGATCAGGCCGCTGTTCGACCTGCTCGTCGGATGAGGGCCGGCTCGCTCGCCTGGTGGGCCGGCAAGATCCGCCAGGCTGGCCGGCATGCGCGCGCGCGCGTGGCGGCCGCGGAGCGAGATTCGCTGCTCTCGTGGCTCTCTCCGGCGCAGCTCGCGCTGTTCGACGGGATGCACGTCGCCGACCGCCGCCATGGCCTCGACGTCGTCGCGGCGCTCCGCGCGGGCGGCGAGGCGGAGGTCGAGGTGCTGCTCGCCGGCTTGCTGCACGACGCCGGCAAGGGCCGGACCGGGATGATCCCGCGGGTCGCGTACGCGCTGGGCCAGGCGTACGGGCCGTGGGTCGAGCGGGTCGTGGGCCCGCTGCCGGGGATGCGGACTGCCCTGACCCGGCTCCATCGACACGCGGAGACGTCGGCCCGCCTCGCGGAGCGGGCCGGCTGTGCGGCGCGGACGGTCGAGCTGATCCGCTGGCAGGACGCCCCTCGTGATCCCGACGCGGGCGAGCGGCTGCGGATGGCCGACGAGGCCAATTGATGGGCCGGTGCGGGTGATGCGCGACGCTGCCGTCGCCGCCGTCCGGATCGAGGGCGGTCGCCGCCCCGAGGCCGCCACGCATGTCCGGATCGCCGACTGGGAAGGCCCCCTCGGCCTCCTCCTGGCGCTCATCGAATCGCGCCGCCTGGATGTCCTCACGGTGCCGCTCGGTGGCCTCGCCGAGGCGTACCTCGAGGCGCTCGCCTCGATCGAGGGCGATCGGATGGCCAGCATCAGCAGCTTCGTGGCCGTGGCCAGCCAGCTGATTCTGATCAAGAGCCGGGCGCTGCTGCCGCGGCAGCCGCCGGCCGGGCCGCCAGGCGCGCTGCCCGACGAGGGCGAGGACCCGGAGGCCGAGCTGCGCGCCCGGCTCCTGCTGTACCGCGCGTACCGTGATGCCGGTGCGCGGCTCCAGGCGCTGGCAACCGAGCACTTCGGGCTGTTCCGCCGTGAGCCGGCGACGGCCGTCGCGTCGGGTCTCGCAGGGGCCGTCGCGGCACCGTCGACCGAGCCGCCGCTCGACCCCGCGATCCTCGTCCGGGCGCTCGACGGGCTTGTCGCGATCCTCCCACCGCCGGCCCCACCGGCGGAGGTCATGCCGCGGACGATCACCCTCGGCCAGCGCGCCGCGATCATCCGCGACGCCCTCCGCGGGGCGCCGTCGATCGTCCTCCAGGAGCTGTTGCGGGGGGTCCGTGACCGCGTCGTCGTCGCCGTCACGTTCCTCGCCTTGCTCGAGCTCATGAAGCGACGCGAGGTCGTCGTCGAGCAGGCCCAGCCGTTCGGGCCGATCACGGCCCGCCGCACGACCGCCGCGGAACGGGCCCGAGCCGGCGTCGGGGCCGACGTCGAAGCGGCGCCGATGGACGAATCCCTGGAGTCGTTCGCATGACCGAGCGACCGGTCGAGGTGGCCGCCAGCGACGGCGCGCCGCGAACCGAGGACGAGGCAACCCCGCCGCTCGAGCTCACCGAGGGGGCGCTCGAGGCGCTCCTGTTCGTCGCCGAGCGGCCCCTGGGCCGGCGTGAGATCGCGAGCCTCGCGGGGGTCGATCGGGCTACCGTGGACGAGCGCCTGGGCGACCTCGAAGTCACGCTGCGTGGCCGGGGCATCCGGCTGCTCACGGCGGGTGACCGCGTCGCCCTGGCGACCGCCCCCGAGGCTGGGGCCCTGATCGCCCGCTACGTCGGCTCGGACGGCGTCCGGCTGTCACCGGCCGCGATCGAGACCCTGGCCATCGTCGCCTACCGCCAGCCCGTCACCCGGGCGGTCGTCGAGCGCATCCGCGGTGTCGACTCCGACCACACGATCCGGACACTGCTCCACCGCCGTCTCGTCGTGGAGCTCGGGCGCGCCGATGCCCCCGGGCGACCGATCCTCCTCGGAACGGCGTTCGAGTTCCTCGAGCGCTTCGGGCTCACGAGCCTGGAGGATCTGCCGCCGCTTGACGCCGATGTCGCAGCCCGGCTGGCCGAGGAGGATGGGATCGAGCCCGCACCGGCCGAACCGGCCGAGACCGCCGAGGGCCGCCTTGCGGCCGAGGGCCGTCCACCGGTCGAGGGTTGACGACGTGCCGGAGGAGCGGATCCAGAAGGTCCTCGCCGCCGCCGGCGTCGCCTCGCGTCGCGGCGCCGAGTCGCTCGTGGCCGAGGGCCGCGTCCGGGTTGACGGCAGGCCGGCGACGATCGGCCAGAAGGTCGACCCCGATCGGCAGGCGATCGAAGTCGACGGCACGCCGGTCGGGATCGGCGCCGCCCGCGCGTACGTCGCCCTCCACAAGCCGGCCGGGGTCACGTCCACGACCCGCGACCGCCACGCGGTGACGACCGTCCTGGACCTCGTCCCGACCGCGCTCGTGCCCGACGGCACGCGGCTCTACCCGGTCGGCCGCCTCGACCAGGATTCGGAAGGGCTGCTGCTCCTCACGAACGATGGTGACTGGGCCGAGCGCATCCTCCACCCTCGGTTCGGGGTCGAGCGCGAGTACGCGGTGGCCCTCGTGGCACCGCTCTCGGCCGAGCAGGGCCGGGCGCTGGGGCGGGGGATCGAGCTCGACGAGGGGCTCGCCCGGCTCGCCGGGCCCCTTCGGGCGGCGACCGCAGCCGAGACGCGCCGCCTCGCCGGGACACTCGACCCGCCGCCCGCTCGTGAGCTGGCGTGGTACCGGGCGACGCTCCGACAGGGCTGGAAGCGCCAGCTGCGCCGGATGTTCGGCGCGGTCGGCGCGCCGATCGCCCGCCTCGTCCGTGTCCGCATCGGGCCGGTCGAGCTCGGCAGCCTCCGATCGGCCCGGTCGCGGTCACTGCGCTCCCCGGAGATCGCGGCGCTGGCGGCGCCTCCGCCGCCACGACCTCGCCGGAGTCCTGCCGGGCGGCACCCGATTTCGCGACATCGTGAGACTTGACGGGACAGGACGTCACATCTAGGTTCGCCGCGTGGCCACCCTCGCCGCCGACCCGACGATCCGACGTCAGGTCATGGCGGCGGCGCGAGAGGTCCTCGCCGGAGACGCCTCGGCGCCGATCGAGGCGATCGCCGACCGGGCGGGCGTGTCGCGGGCGACGTTCTACCGGCACTTCGGATCCCGTTCCGCGCTCCTGGCCAGCGTCGCCCACGAACCACGGCCGAACGCCCGAGCCCGGATCCTCACTGCGGCCTCGGAGGTCCTCGTCGCGACCTCGCTGGCCGAGCTGTCGATGGACCGCCTCGCGGCCGCGGCCGACGTATCCCGGGGCACGCTGTACCGGATCTTCCCCGGCAAGGGCGCCCTGCTGCGCGGCCTGATCGAGACGTACTCACCGTTCGAGGCGGTCCGCGCCATCGTCGCGACGCACTTCGCCGATCCGCCGGAGGTCGTCCTGCCGAAGATCTCCGAGGCAGTCCTCGGCGTGGCGAACGAGCGGATGGGCCTGCTGCGTGCCGTCCTCCACGAGGTCACCAGCGGCTCGGACGTGGCGCTCGGCGGGTTGCGGCCGTTGTTCGCCTCGACCCTCGGCGTCATCGCCAACTACTTGGCCGGCCAGATGGCCGCCGGCCGGCTCCGGCCGATGCACCCGCTGCTCGCGCTCCAGGCGTTCATCGGCCCGCTCTACTTCCACCTCATGACTCGCCCCGCGGTCGACCAGCTCGCGCCGCTGCCGATGGCCGTGCCGGCCGCGATCGATGAGCTCGTCTCGGTGACCCTCGCGGGCCTGCGGCCGTGACCGACGCCCAGGATCGCTCCGACGCGCCGGCCGTCGAGGCCGTCGACCTCCACAAGGCGTTCGGGCCGATCCACGCCGTCGATGGCGTCGACCTGTCGCTCGCCCCAGGTCGGATCTACGGCCTCCTCGGTCCAAATGGCTCGGGCAAGACGACGCTGATCCGCCTGCTGACCGGCCTCGCGCGCGCGACCTCGGGCGAGGCCCGGATCCTCGGCACGCGGATGCCGTCTCGGCCGACGCTCGCCCGGATCGGCTACATGCCGCAGTCCGAGGCCCTCTACCCGGATCTCTCGGTCTGGGAGAACCTCGCCTTCTTCGCCCGCCTGGAGGGCGGCGTCGACCACGGCGCGATGGACGAGGTCCTCGAGCTGGTCGAGCTCGGCGGGCGACGCAGGGCCCCCGTCCTGGAGCTGTCGGGCGGGATGCGGCGCCGCCTGTCGCTCGCCTGCACGCTGGTCCACCGCCCCGCGGTGCTGTTCCTCGACGAGCCCACCGTCGGCGTCGATCCGGCCCTTCGCGTCCAGTTCTGGAGCCACTTTCGGCGCCTCGCCACGGCCGGCACGACGATCCTCGTCGCCAGTCACGTCATGGACGAGGCCGACCGGTGCGACGAGCTGGTCTTCCTGCGGGACGGCAAGGTCATCGGCCGGGGGACGGGGGCCGAGCTCCGCGCGCGCGCCGGGACCGCCGACCTTGAGGCCGCGTTCCTGGCGCTGGCGGGCCTCGACGGCCAGGGCCAACCCCTGGCGGGGGGCGCGATCGGGCCCGGCCCGACCGCCCCCGGAGCGGTGCTGTGAGCGCCGGCCGGGTCACCGCCGTCGCGCGCCGGATCATCGAGGGGTTCCGGCGGGATCACCGGACCCTCGGTCTCGTCTTCGTCGTGCCCGTGGTCATCACCGCGCTCCTCGGCTGGGTCCTGACCGACCAGCGCGACACCTCGGTCGGCGTCGTGGTGGTGAACGCCGCGGGCGTGCCCGGGGACCGGATCGTCGAAGCCATCGAGCAGGCCGCGGCGAACAGCGACGGGGCCGTCGAGATCGTCTCGACGTCGGCGTCCCGAGACGAGGCCGAGCGCCTCATCCGCGACGCCGAGGCGGACATCGGGATCGTCATCCCGGCGTCGCTGCTGACCGACATCATGGCCGGCCAACGGCCGACGCTGACGGTCATCACCGAGGGCACCGATCCGGCGGCCGAGGCTGGAAGCTTCCAGCGGCTGCAATCGATCATGACCGACGTTGCCGGCAGCATCGTCGTCCCCGGTGGCCAGGCCCCGGTCATCCCGCGCATCGAGCGCGAGACGGTCTACCTCTCGCCCGATGCGACCTCGGTCGATGTCCTGGCGCCGGTCTTCCTCGGCTACTTCGGCTACTTCTTCGTGTTCATCCTGACCGGCATCAGCTTCCTCCGCGAGCGGATGGGCGGGACCCTCGAGCGCCTGCTCGCGACGCCCGTGACGCGGGCCGAGATCGTGCTCGGGTACAGCCTCGGCTTCGGGCTGTTCGCGACCCTCCAGGTGGCCGTGCTGACGATCTTCGTGTTGATGGCCATCGACGTCCCGGAGCTCGTCCCGATCCCGCCATTCACGATCGGGCTCGGCGTCGAGTCGGTCGGCTCGCCGGTCCTCGCCTTCGCCATCGCGCTGCTCCTGTCGCTGGGGGCGGTCAACCTCGGGATCTTCCTCTCGACCTTCGCCCGGAACGAGTTCCAGATCCTGCAGTTCATCCCGCTCGTGATCATCCCCCAGGGCTTGCTCGGCGGGATCTTCTGGCCGATCGACAAGCTGCCCGAGATCCTCGCGCCGATCGCGCGGGTCCTGCCGATGACATATGCCGTCGAGGGCCTCCGCGAGGTCATGCTCAAGGGTGCCGACCTGTCGTCATCGATCGTCCAGGTCGACCTCGCCGTCCTCGCCGGCATTGCCCTGTTCTTCGTCGTCCTCGCCTCGACGACGATCAAGCGCGAGGTGGCATAGCTCCGCCCGGCCGTCGCCGCCAGCCCCGGCGGCCGCCCACGGCGAGGCCGACCGCAAGGCCCACGAGCAGGAGCAGCGCGGCCGCACCGAGGAGGAGGGTCGAGTCGGGCCCGCCCCCGGTCGCCGGGCCGGCCACCGGCTCGGCGGCGGCCGAAGGGCCGGTCGTCGGCGGACTGTCGAAGGTCGCCCCCGGAACGGATGACCCGCCGGGCCCTGCGCTGGTTGCCGGCGCGGCATCGCTCGACGCCGGCGCGGCCGACGGCACCGAGGCTGACGGTGCCGCCACGGCGGTCGGCTCGGCCGACGCCGTCGGACCGGCGGTCGGCGAGAGCGTGGGCTTGGGCGTGGGCTTCGGCGTGGGCTTCGGGGTCGGCGTGGGCGGCGGCGGCGTTGCCGGCCGCGCAAAGGTCGCGACGAGTGACGTGTCCGCCTGGATCTTGAAGGTGCAGGATGCAGGCTTCCCCGCGCAGGGCCCCGTGTTCCAACGGCGGAACTCCCAGCCTGCGGCCGGGGTCGCGATGACGGTCAGCGTCGTCCCCGCGGCGATGTCGCTGCGGACCGCCGCGCCCGATGTCGAGGTGCACAGGTACTCCATCTGGTAGACGCACACGTTCCCCGAGCCCTCGTGGCGAAGCGTGAGGCGGTAGAAGCCGAAGACGGCCGCCACGACGACGTCGCCGGTGACCGTGAAGCTGCACGTCAGCGTCGTGGCGGATGCGCAGGGCTCGAGCCATCGGGTGAGGAACGAGCCGGCATTCGGCTGGGCGGTGAGGGTCGCCGTCAGCCCGTACTTGTACGTCCAGCAGCCGTCATAGGTGCCGCTCGGGACGCAGACGGCTCCGTCGCCGGTCACCTGGCCCGTGCCGTAGACGTCGGCCTGGACCTTGAGCGTCTTGCGGTTGAGGGACGGCGTCAGCGTGACGTCCCCGCCGCTGCCGCGGTCGAAGCGGAGGGTGTAGGCGATCGGAGCCCCCGACGTCGTGCACGACATGACGCCGATCAAGCAGGCATAGGATCCGGTCGCGGGGGTGATGGTCACGGTCACGTCGTAGGTCGACAGGAAGTCCGCGATGACGTAGTGATGGCTGCAGGTGCCTGACGTGAAGCCGGTGTCATAAGCGCAATCGATGGCCCCGTCGTCGGACGTCGCGCGACCCTTGCCGTCGCCGTAGTCGCCGTTACTGAAGAAGTCGATGGAGAGCGTCCGCTCCCAAGCGGCCGACACGGGACCGGGCGAGCCGAGCCAGGCGCCGGAGGCGGCCAGGCCGAGAGCGAGAGCGACGGCGAGGGTTCGGAGGCGGCGGCTGCGCATGTCAGCCGCCATGGGTGCGGTGGACGACACCGGTTCGTGGACGCATCGCTGTTCGCTCCCTCCTCGGCCTACCGGGCGAGATTCGTGAAGATCCGCTCGACGAGCTTCCGTTCGACGTCGTCCGCCTCGCCCACGGCGACGTACTGGAGGTCGACGAAGGTCTCGCCGCTGACGGCGAGGATCGAGTCGGCGATCTCCGTCTCGAGGGCCATGTCACCCAGTCCCGAGATCGCGGTCCCCGCCATGTACGGAGCCAGCCGGTCGTAGGCCGCCCGGCCGGCAGGTGTCACGGCGCCGAGGACGATCTCCCAGGCCACGTCCTTCAGGGTCCAGAGGCAGGCGTT
>JBQGDI010000088.1:0-30893 GCA_052038965.1 Candidatus Limnocylindrales bacterium
GCGCCGCGGGTCGATCGGGTGGCCGCCCTCGGCGAATACGGCGTCACCCTCAAGATCCTCGGCACGGTCCGTGCGCCCGACCAGTGGGCCGCGGCGGGCGACCTCCGGAAGCGACTCCTCGCCGCGTTCCGGGAGCACGGCATCGAGATCCCGCGACCGCAGCGGGTCGTGCTGGCCCGCGATCCTGCGGGGCCCCTGAGCGCGGCGGCGGCGGCCGCCGCCGAGGAGGCTGCCGCGTTCGGGTCCTCGGACGAGGCGCAGGCGGCGCCGAGCTCCAGCGACGTCTCGCTGTCCGACGACTGACCCTGTCGGTCGCAACTCGCGGCGCGCGAGCACGCTGCTAGCATCCGCCAACAACCCGAGGAGGCTGCCGTGACCGTCGAATCGTCGAGCGCCTCTGGCGCGCCGGCGTCCCCGCCGACTCCGACCGTTCAGGCCGAGATCGAGAACCTCCTCGCCGAGAAGCGAACCTTCCCGCCGGACGCCGTCTTCGCCGCGCAGGCGAATGCCCAGCCGCCGATCTACGACGAGGCCGCGGCCGACCCCGTCGCCTTCTGGGAGCGGCTCGCCCGCGAGCGAATTCACTGGTTCGAGCCGTTCGAGAAGACCCTCGAGTGGGAGCTGCCGTTCGCGAAGTGGGTCACCGGCGGGAAGCTCAACATCGCCTACGAGTGCGTCGACCGGCAGGTCGAGCGAGGGCTCGGCGACAAGGCCGCGTACCACTGGATCGGCGAGCCGGGAGACACCCGGACCTTGACGTACCGCGACCTCCAACGCGAGGTCTCGAAGGCCGCCAACGCCCTCATGGAGCTCGGCGTCCGGACTGGCGACCGGGTCGCGATCTACATGCCGATGATCCCCGAGCTGCCGATCGCGATGCTGGCCTGCGCCCGCATCGGGGCACCGCACACCGTCGTCTTCGGCGGCTTCTCGGCCGAGGCCCTCGCCGGCCGGATCAACGACTGCGGGGCGAAGCTCCTGATCACCGCCGACGGCGGCTGGCGGCGGGGCAAGAAGGTCGGCCTCAAGCACCACGCCGACGAGGCCGTCTCGGACACCCCGACGATCGAGAAGGTGCTGGTCGTGGATCGCTTCGGCGATGGCGTCCACATGGTCCCGCGCCGCGACTACTGGTGGCACGACGTCGTCGACCGCCAGTCCGAGGATTGCCCGCCAGTCCCGGTCGATTCGGAGCACATGCTGTACCTGCTCTACACGTCCGGGACGACCGCGAAGCCGAAGGGCATCCTCCACACGACTGCCGGCTACCTGCTCGGCACGTCCTTCACCCACGAGCAGATCTTCGACATCAAGCCCGACGACGTGTACTGGTGTGCGGCCGACATCGGCTGGGTCACCGGCCACAGCTACATCGTCTACGGGCCGCTCAAGAACGGCACGACCGGGATCATCTACGAGGGCGCGCCGGATACCCCGACCTGGGACCGCTGGTGGCAGATCGTCGACGAGTACAAGGTCACGATCCTGTACACGGCGCCGACCGCGATCCGGGCGTTCATGAAGCACGGGCCGCAGTTCCCGCAGGCCCACGACCTGTCGTCCCTGCGGCTGCTGGGATCCGTCGGCGAGCCGATCAACCCGGAAGCGTGGCTGTGGTACCACGAGCACGTCGGACGGGAGAAGGCGCCGATCGTCGACACCTGGTGGCAGACCGAGACGGGCATGATCCTGATCACACCACTGCCCGGGGTCACGACCACCAAGCCCGGGTCGGCGACGTTCCCGTTCCCGGGGGTCGAGGCCGACGTCGTCGACGCCGAGGGCCGCTCGGTGCCGCTCGGCGGCGGGGGCTACCTCGTCCTGAAGCGGCCGTGGCCGGCGATGCTGCGCGGCATCTATGGCGACCCAGAGCGCTACCAGCAGACGTACTGGTCGCGCTTCCCGGGGATGTACTTCGCGGGCGACGGCGCGAAGCGCGACGAGGACGGCTACTTCTGGCTGCTCGGGCGGGTCGACGACGTCATGAACGTCGCCGGCCACCGGATCTCGACGACCGTGGTGGAGTCGGCGCTGGTCGATCACCGCTCCGTGGCCGAGGCGGCGGTCGTCGGGGTCAAGGACGACGTCTCGGGCCAGGCGATCTACGGCTTCGTGATCCTCAAGGCCGGCCAGGACCCGACCGACGCGCTGGCGGTCCAGCTGCGGGAGCACGTCGCCTACGTCATCGGCCCGATCGCCCGCCCGAAGTACCTGATGTTCGTTCCGGACCTGCCCAAGACCCGCTCCGGCAAGATCATGCGCCGGCTGCTGCGCGACATCGCCGAGGGGCGCACGCTCGGCGACACGACGACCCTGGCGGACGCCACGGTCGTCGAGACGATCCGCGAGAACACCGGCAAGACCGAGGAGTAGTCGGAGCGCACCGGAGACCCGGGGTGCGAGCCCGCCCGCGGCGCCTGCAAGGACCGGACCTCGTGCCCGGGCTCGGCGGCCAGTAGCGGGGTCAGGCGCGCGCGGCTAGGTGCGCGGCTAGGCGTGCGCGGGCAGCCGTCGCCCGAGCAGCGATCGGAGCAGGGATCGAGGATCCCGTTCGCGGGTCACGGCGTCGCTGGACGCCGACGTCGCCAGCAGCCCATCGGCGAGCCGCTCCAGGTCCCGGCAGACCTGGTGATCCGGGAACTTCTCGATGACCGACCGCCCCGCATTCGCCGAGCGCACGAACGCCAAGCCGGCCGACGGGATCTGGCCGACAGCCTTGAGCCCGAGCGTCTGCTCGATGTCGGACACCGGCACGCCGCTGTTCGCGCGGTTCACGACCAGGGCGAGGCGATCGCCGACGCCGAGCAGGCTCGTCACCTCCTTGAGGCGGACGGCGGCCAGCATCGCCGGCAGGTCCGGGGTGACCGGGACGAGGATGTGATCGGCGATGGCGAAGATCGCCAGGTTCAGCTCGCTGTACGAGGGGTGCATGTCGACGATGATCGCGCCGACCCCGTGCCGGGCGGCGAGGATGGCCTCGGTGACCCGCTCGGCCTCGAGATGGTCGAGGGACAGCGGGTTGTTGGTCAGGGTCACGAGCCGAACCCCGGAGCTGTGCGTCGTCGCGAGATCCAGGAGTGAGCGACTCGGGGCGCCATCGGCCTCGTCGCCGAGCTGCTCGGACAGCGACGGGCCGGGATTGACGCCCAGCGACAGGCTGACGTGGCCGGTCACGGTGTCGGCATCGACGAGCAGCACCTCGCGCTGGCGGCGCAGCTGGAGCACCGCGGCCAGGCTCGTCGCGATCGTCGTCTTGCCGACGCCGCCCTTCGGGTTGAAGACCGCGAGGATCGGCGTGTGGCTGAGCCAGTCGGCGTTGACATGGCCCGTCGCGAAGACGGCGCCCTCATCGCCCGCGGGACTGACCTGGGCGCGGACGTTCATCGCCTCGAGGCGCCAGCGGAGTCCGTCGGGGGTCACCGGGTGGAGCAGGATCTCATCGTTCGGACCCATGCCGGCGCTCAGCACGTCGAGCTCGGCGTCTCCGGCGACGTAGACCACCGGGATGGACTGACCGTAGCCGGCCATGGCCGCCTGGACGGCAGTGACGGCGGCTGCCGCACCCTGTCCCGTGTCGACGATCGCCACGGCGATCTCGGTGCCGGGCTGCAGCACCGAGGCGAGATCTGCGGGCTCATCCACGACGATCGCGGCGAATCCCGCCTCCTCGAGCGCCTCGGCGACGCCGTCCCGGGCGGGCCATGGCATCGCCACCGCGATCGTCGATCGGGTGCCGTTCGCGCCGCCACGTCCCGTCGTCCTCGTCATGCGGCCGCCTCCTGCACCGTGGCGTGAATGGTCGATCCTTCATCGCCGGTGACGGCGATGTTGAAGCCGGGCATCGTGGCGACCTCGTCCCGAAGCGCAACCGAACGGTCGTGCTGGACGGCGAACACGAAGCTGCCTCGATCGCCGGCGGTGACGCCAACGGCATGGACGCCCGTGATCGACGACAGCCGGCCCTTGAACATCGAGATCGTGGCAACGGTCGTGAGCCCCGTGACGACCACGCGGGAGGCTTCTGGATCGGCGGCAGTGGCCGGAGCCGCTTCACGTTCGGCCTCTGGCTCGGTCGCTTCCGAGGACGCATCCCAGACGGTGGCCGACCCGTCGACCGCGAGGCCCTCGATCGCCTCGGCCTCGGCGACCGCGGCGTCCTCGGGCGCCAGCCCGACGTCCTCGGCAGGCTCGGCGGCTTCGGCTGCCGGCGGCTCGGCGGCTTCGGCTGCCGACAGCTCGTCGGCTTCGGCTGCCGACAGCTCGTCGGCCTCGGCGTCGGCGATCGCGACGGCGGCGCGCTGCACGCTGGGCAGCTCGGCCAGGATCGGGGGCTCCGGGGCGCGCTCGGCCAGGGTGGCGAGGCGAGCCGGGTCCTCCTCGCTCATGAGGACCTTGAAGAACTGCTCCATCTCGGCCTCGTAGGCCGCGATAGCCGTCTCGACCTCGGCGATCTGGCCCTCGATGGCGGCGGCATGGGCGTCGAGCTCGCGGGCATTGGACTCGCGCCGGTCGGCGACGCGCTGCTCGCTCTCCTGGCGGATCCGGGCGATCTCGGCCTTGGCCCACTCGCGGATGCCGGCGATGTCCTCGTCCGCTCGTTTCCGAAGGGCGGCCGCCTCGGCGGTCGACCCACCGCGGATGGCCTCGACGTGTGCCGCGGCCTCCTCCCGGAGCGCCGTGATCGATTCGGCCCGGCTCGCTTCTGCGGCCTGGCGCATGGCCCGGACCAGGCCCGCGACGAGCGGGTTGTCCCGGCGGGCAGGTCGCGGCGCGGCCGGAGCCGGGGGCGGGTCGTCGGCATGGTGAGCCGGCGACTCCCGACGGTCGATCTCGGGCCAGGCGGCCTTCACGGGCTCGGTTGATTCGGGGTTCTGCTTGTCCGTCGTGGCGGGTGCCCCGGACCGACCATCGACCACGCTCTCGAGCACGACCGCCTCCGACTCCTGCTGTGCTGCTCCAGACGGTGACCCGCTGTCCGGTCCCGCCACCTCCCCCGTGTCGGGTTCGCCATCGCCGCCGATCGGGCCGAACGGACCATCGCCGAGCGCCTCCGGTCCGCTGGGCGGTGCTTCGGCCTCGGACGCGGCGTCGAGGAAGGCCGCCAGGCGCCTGGCGTCCTCGCCGGCATCTTCGAGCCCACGGTCGCTCGACCAGGGAAGCCGGAACCCTCGCTTCTGGGCAGTTGACATTCCGCAACGTCCTTCGGGCATCCGTCGGCGAACTTTGCGCACGGGTCGTACCGGATCGTCAGGGTCCGGTCCGCTGCGGGGGAGTCCGCTAGAGGTACTGTGGGGACGGCCCGGAGGTACCGCGGTCGTTCAGGGCGCCCCGTACACGGCATTTCGACGCCCCGGGGTACGCTGTCGGCCATGCAGGACACTGGCTCCCTGGGACGACCCCCGGCCGCCACCTTCGACGGTCGCGCCGGACGCCTCGACCGATTCGGTCGGGCGATGCGCGACCTCCGGATCTCGGTCACCGACCGCTGCAACTTCCGATGCCCGTACTGCATGCCCAAGGAGGTCTTCGGCCGCAGCTACGAGTTCATGCCCCGCCACGAGATCCTGACCTTCGAGGAGATCGAGCGGCTCGCCCGGGTGTTCGTCGGCCTCGGCGTGCGGAAGCTGCGGATCACCGGCGGCGAGCCGCTCGTGCGCCACGACCTGCCCGAGCTGATCGCCCTCCTCTCGCCGCTCCGGTCGCCGGAGGGCGAGCCAGTCGACATCGCGCTGACGACGAACGGCTCGGCACTGCGACGACTGGCGCGACCCCTGGCCGAGGCCGGCCTGCGCCGGATCACGGTCTCGCTCGACTCGCTCGACGATGCGACGTTCCGGCGCATGAACGGCGTCGACTTCCCGGTCGCGCGGGTGCTCGAGGGCATCGAGGCCGCCCGTGACGCCGGCCTCGGGCCGGTGAAGGTCAACGTCGTCCTGCGACGGGGCATGAACGAGTCGAGCATCCTCCCGCTGGCCACCTGGGCCCGCGAGGAGGGCCACGTCCTGCGGTTCATCGAGTACATGGACGTCGGCACGACGAACGGCTGGCGGATGGATGACGTCGTTCCGGCGGCCGAGGTCGTCGAGACGATCTCGACGGCCTGGCCGATCGAGCCGATCGAAGCCGGCTATCGCGGCGAGGTCGCCGAGCGCTGGCGCTACCTCGATGGTCGGGGTGAGGTCGGGATCATCGCCTCGGTCACCCGGCCGTTCTGCGGCGACTGTACCCGGGCCCGCCTGTCGGCCGAGGGCAAGCTGTACACGTGCCTCTTCAGCGCGTCGGGCCACGATCTCCGCGGGCCGCTCCGCGCCGGCGCCTCGAACGACGCGCTGGCGGCGGCCATCGAGAGCCTCTGGACGGCTCGTGCGGACCGCTACTCGGAGCTGCGGGCGGCCGCCACCGACCGCCTCCCGAAGATCGAGATGTTCGCTCTCGGGGGCTGACGGCGCGTTGTCCACCGGGTGTCCACAGGCCGCTGCAACTGGTGGACAGATTCCCGTAACCTCGCGGCATTCTGGTGGAAAACTGCGTTGACCCATCGCGCCGGCGCTCGATATCGTTCGTCTTGCCCGAAGGGGCCGCCAAGGAGCGCGGAACCGAGATCACATCAAGGGACCACGTACCGGGGTCGGTCGCTTCGGGCGCTTCTGTACCCGGTCGCGACGGCGTTCCGACGCCGTCCCCGGGGAAGCCCGGCGGGACGCGACCGGCATCCCGGTGTCGGTACTCCCGTCGGGCCCGCAGAAGCCACGCGGGCCCCGGCCGTCGACCCCTGGACGAAGCTCTGGAGGCCCGCATGACCGCCGCGGTCGATCCATCCCGCCCGATCTCGCCCGTCGACCAGCCCGGTCGCCTCGACGCGCTCGAGGCGGCCGTGCGGGCCAGGTCGCCAATCGTGCCCGAGCTCGGAATCGTCCTCGGCTCCGGCCTCGGCGACCTTGCCGACCAGCTCGACGATGCGGTCTCGATCCCGTTCGGCGAGCTACCCGGTTGGCCGACGGCGACGGCGCCCGGGCACGCCGGCCGGCTGCTGCTCGGACGCCTCGGCGGCCGGCCCGTGGCGCTGCTCCAGGGCCGGTTCCACCTCTACGAGGGCAACGAGCCCGGTCTCGTGGTCCAGCCCGTCCTGCTGTTCCGACGTCTCGGCGCCAGCGCCGTTCTCCTCACGAATGCCTCCGGCGGCCTCGACCCATCGTTTGGCCCGGGGACCCTGATGCTGATCACGGATCACGTCAACCTGACCGGGCGGAACCCGCTCCTCGGGCCCAACGCCGAGGACCTGGGGCCGCGGTTCCCCGACCTGACGGACGCTTGGAGCCCGCGACTGCAGGCCCGCCTCCGGGCGGCCGCGGCGGACGAGGGAGTGGTGCTCGCGGAGGGCGTCTACGTCGGCCTCCTCGGCCCCAGCTACGAGACGCCGGCCGAGGTTCGGATGCTGGCCGCGCTCGGCGGCCACGCGGTCGGGATGTCCACGGTCATGGAGTGCATCGCGGCACGCTGGTCGGGTCTCGAAGTCTGCGGGGTGTCAGTCGTCACGAACGCCGGCGCGGGCTACACGGGCCAGCCGCTGAACCACGAGGAGGTCCTCGCCGCCGGGGCCCAGGCCGGGCCGCGCCTGGCTCGCGTCATCCGGCGGTTCGTTGCCGACTACGCGCAACCACCGGCCTGAGCGGCGCGCGGAGGTCGAGCCGATCCACGACGCGGCGGACAACCGGATCCCGGCGCGCTGAGGAGGGCGTGGCTCGGTGCTGGCAGCTGGCTACGTGACCGGCAGCTCGCGGCCCGCGGCGCGCGCGGCCTTGGCCTTCTCCGCCCATGCGCCCAGGACCTGGTCCTTATGCGGCCGGATCGGGCAGTGGCCGTCGCGGTTGTTCATCTCGTCGCAGTAGCCGAGCGGCACGCACTTCGGGGCCAGGAACGAGCCGAGGAACGGTGAGACCGCGAAGATCTCGTGCCGGATCTGCTGGAACAGCCGGCGGATCTCCCACTGGGCCATCGTGCACAGGCGCAGGCCGGACATGTGGATGAGCGCCCGCAGGTTCGTCGTCATGACCAGGTTCGTGCGGGTCGCGTTGGGGAACACGAATCGCGCGTCCTCGCCGGGGATGCCGGCTGCCACGAGCTCGGAATAGAGGGCCATCGAGCCTTCGACCTGGTCCTCGTAGCGCTCGCGCACGGCGGGGTCGGACTCGGCGATGGTCTGGGGCAGCATCGTCGCGGCCTTCTTGAACGTCACGTAGCGCTGTGACTGCTGGTCGAACGCGACGCCGGCCCGGTGCCGGACGAGCTGGTGGGACAGCGTCCGCGAGACGCCGCTGATGCCGAACGTGAAGACGACGTGCTCGATCGTCGAGCCATGTCCGGATTCGATGACGTTCGAGATCAGTCGCTGCATCTTCGCGGGCTCGACCTCGCCCTCCACGGCCCGGCGGAAGATCTCCTCCGGCATGAGCTCGGAGTAGCAGGTCCGACAGGCGGTGTAGATCAGCGGGACGTAGAACTGCTCGACGATCTCGCGGTTCGGGAAGAGCAGCGTGGCCTTGAGGCCGAGGTCCGTCCGGCCCGGGTTCCGGGGGATGCCGGAGGGCTCGCGGGCCTCGGTCGGGACGGTCATGAGGGCGAGTCTAGCGCCCCGGTCCGAAGGGCCGTCAGTGCTGGTCCGGCGCGGCCTCGGCGAGCGCTTCGGCGGTCGGCCCGAGCGCGTACGCGACGATCTCGTCGAGGCCGGCCGCGCCACCGTCCTCGGCCCAGCGCGTCAGGTCCGCGGGGTCCAGGGCGACCCGGACGTTGGGCCGGACCTTCCACTCGATCCAGCTGTCGATGAAGCCCGCCAGCCCGGTGCCGGTGACGATCGACAGCTTCCGGGCGGCGCCCCACAGCCGGGCCGCTCGCTCGAGATCGCCGTCGGCGACGGCCTGCGACGACAGGTCATCGAGGAGGAGGCTCATGCCGGCCGCATCGCTGGCCTCGTGGAAGTGGCGCAATGCGTGCTGCAGCAGGGGCCGCGATTCGTCGGTCCGGCCGACCCGCAGGAGCGCGCTGCCGAGCATGTGCAGCGACCACGACTCCATCGTCCGGTCGCCGACTCTCCGCGTCAGCTCCAGCGCCCGCGTGAACTCGTCGATCCCGGGGTCGGGGTTGTCGCTGAAGTACTTCCGGTTGCCGAGGCCCCACAGGACGTTCGCCTCGCCTCGGGCGTCGCCAAGCTCGCGATACAGGTCGAGGGCCTCGTACAGGGCCCGCATGCCCTCGCCCTCGGGGTCCATCTGGCTCAGGCCAGCATCCGGGCTCATGGGGACCGAGAAGATGAACGAGTAGTTGTAGAGGGCGTTGGCGATCTCGGCCTTGTCCCCGATCTGCCGCCACAGCGCGAGGGCCTCGGTGTAGGCCGGCCGCATCGAGACGAGGTCGGCCTGCCACCAGCAGATCCCGCCGAGGACCTCCATCAGCCGCGCCCGGAGCCGGGGCTCGGTCCGGGACCACGGCTGCCCGGCGATCGCGTCGACCCGCCGCCGGGCCTCGTAGAGATGACCGCGCTTCTGCCAGAAGCGCCAGATCGCGAACGCCAGCCGGATCGCGCTGTCCGCGTCGGCCGACGCCACGGCCTCGTCGAGCGCCGCCCGCAGGTTGTCGTGGTCGCGCTCGAGGCGGTCGAGGAGCGTTCGCTGCTCGGCGCCCGACAGGGCCGGAGCAAGACGCTCCACCAGCCCGAGGTACCAGCTCGCATGGGCGGCCCGGAGCTGGGCGGCCTGGCCTCGACCGTCGAGCATCTCGGCCGCGTACTGGCGGATCGTCTCGAGGACCGAGAAGCGCGGCTCGCCGGCGACCTCCTCGGTCCGGATCAGGCTCTGGTCGGCCAGCGCCAGCAGCCCATCGACGACCTCCGTCCCGAGCTCCGTCGGCGAGCCGCAGATCGCCTCCGCCGCCTCCAGGTCGAAGCCGCCGGCAAACACCGATAGCCGATCGAGCAGCAGCTGCTGGCCTTCATCGAGCAGGTCGTACGACCAGGCGATCGCCCCGCGCAACGTCTGCTGGCGCTCGGGCAGGTCACGTGCTCCCGCCGACAGGAGCCCGAGCTGGCTCTCGAGGCGGGCCAGGATGGCCTCCGGTGACAACAGCTTCACGCGCGCTGCCGCAAGCTCGATCGGGAGCGGCATGCCGTGCAGGCGGGCGACGATCGCGGCCACGGCCGGCGCGTTCTCGCTGGTCACGTTGAACCCGGCCCGGACAGCCGAGGCCCGGGCGAGGAACAGCCGGATCGCCTCGTAGGTGCCGAGGGTCGCCGGGTCGAGGGCCATCGCTGCCGACCCGAGGCGAGCCTGCTCGTAGATCGGGATCTGGCTGGGGTCGGGTGGAACCGGCAGGCCGGGGACCGCGTACTCCTGCTCGCCCGAGACCCGCAGCGGTGCCCGCGACGTCGCGATCACCGACAGCCCTGGCGCCTCGCGCAGGAGGTCGGCCACGATCGGCCCCGCGGCCAGGACCTGCTCGAAGTTGTCGAGCACGAGCAGGACCCGCTTGTCCGCGAGCCAGTCGAGGAGCGTTCGGCCGGTCTCGCCGGTCCCGCTCTCGGCGAGGCCGATCGCCGAGGTGATCCGGGGGACGACGAGCGCCGGGTCCCGGACCGTCTCGAGGGCCACGAAGAACACGCCGTCGGCGTAGCGGTCGGCCGCGTTCGCCGCGACCTGGAGGCCGAGGCGGGTCTTGCCGGTCCCGCCCGGGCCCGTGAGCGTCACGAGCCGGTTGCGCTCGAGGAGCGCGCCGGCCTCGGCCAGCTCCGTCTCGCGCCCGACGAACGACGTGAGCTGGCTCGGGAGGTTGTTGGGGCGGGCGTCGAGGGACCGCAGTGGCGGGAACTCCATGCGCAGGCCGTCGGCGACGACCTGGCACAGCGGCTGCGGCTCGCGGAGATCCTTCAGCCGGTGGCTGCCGAGGCCTCGGAGCGAGATGCCGGGTCCGAGGTCGGCGCCGGCGAGCTGCCGGACCGCTTCCGAGACGACGATCTGCCCGCCGTTCGCCGCCGCGGCGATCCGCGCCGCGCGGTTGATGTCCAGGCCCACCAGCCCGGCCGCCGTCGTCCGCGCCTCGCCGGCATGGAGCCCCATCCGGACCCGGACGTCGACGCCATCGGGCCAGGGCTCGGCGGCCAGGCCCCGCTGGGCCTCGACCGCCGCCGCGACCGCCTCGCGCGAGCTGCCGAAGAGGACGAAGAACGAGTCGCCCTCGGTGCCCTGCTCGCGGCCGCCGTGGGTCTCGAACGCCGCCCGCAGGATCGCCGAGTGTCGCTCCAGGAGCTTCGCATAGGCCTCGGTCCCGAGCTGCTCCTGGATCCGGGTCGAGCCCTCGATGTCGGTGAACAGGAAGGCGAGGGTCTCCGGCGAGCCCGGCTCGACCGGCGGGGCGGGGACGCTCGCCTCGGCCATCAGTGCCGGGTCGACTCCGTGACCTCGCGGAGCCGCGCCGCCACGCCGCGCAGGATCGCGAGCGTCAGGGCCGGCTGCTCGAGGAGGATCTGCTCGAAGTCCCACGAAGCGAGCGCGAGGCAGCTCGTCGGCTCGTCCGCGGCGACCATCGCGTTCCGCGGCATGCGGTCCAGGACCGACAGCTCGCCGAAGAACTCGCCCGGTCCGAGGTGGGCCACGACCTCGCCGTCCCGGACGACGCGAACCTGCCCCGAGATGACGACGAAGAACCCCGTGCCGATCTCGCCCTGGCGGGCGATCACGTGCCCGGCCGGGAAGTCGACCTGGATGGCCCGGCTCGCGAGCACCGCGAGCCCGTCCGCGTCGATGCCGCGGAAGAGCGGGCAGGCGGACAGCAGCTCCGCCCGCCGGTCGTGGGTCAGCGTCATCGGGTCCTCCCTGCGTCCCGTGGAGCGGACCGATGCTGCGCGATGGCGCCACGGCCGTCAACTCGGGTGCGACAATCCGCCGTACCCGATCGAAGAGGAGGACCCGTCGTGGCCAGCCGGGAGGAGATCGCCGACGAGCTCGCGACCATGACCCTGTTCGCCGACCTCGCCCGGCCGCAGCTGCTCGCGGTCGCGAGCCGGTTCGAGGAGGCGTTCTTCCCGAAGGACAAGCGGGTCCTGCGCCAGGGCCTCAGCGGATCGGGGTTCTACGTGATCCTCGACGGCGACGCCGACGTCGTCGCCGACGGCGCGAAGCGCGCGACGCTGTCGCGGGGCGAGTTCTTCGGCGAGGTGAGCATCCTCCTCGGCGAACCGCCGATCGCCGACGTCGTGGCGACCCGGCCGCTGCGCTGCATCGTCCTGGCCGGGCCCGACGTCGAGGGCTTCCTGGTCGACCACCCGCGAGTGATGTACCGGATGCTCCAGACGCAGTCCCGGCGGCTCCGGGCGGCCAACGAGCGGGCCGCCCGCGCGGACGCGTCACTCGGATGACCGGCGGAGACGAGCGGCCATACCCGCCCGGGGACTACCCGGTCGTCGTCGTCGGCTCGGGACCGGGCGCGCTCCAGGCCTCGTACTTCCTCACGCGCACGGGCATCGACCACGCCGTCATCTCGGCCGACCCGTCACCGGGCGGGATGTTCCGGCGCTGGCCCTTCTTCCAGCGACTCCTGTCGTGGACGAAGCCATATGCCGGCCCGGATCGGCACTCCCGGGCGTTCGAGCGTTGGGACTGGAACTCGCTGCTCGCCCGCGAGCCGGAGCTGCGCGGCATCGCCGCCGAGTTCATGGATGGATCGTCCGACTTCCCGTCCAGGCCGGAGATGGAGGCCAACCTCGCCGCCTTCGCCGAGCGCGCCGGTGTCCGCGTCCGTCACGGCTGCACCTGGACGGCAACCCGCCGCGACGAGACCGGCGACGGCGATCGCTTCACGCTCGAGACGTCCGACGGCGAGTACCGCTGCCGCTTCGCGATCATCGCCGTCGGGGTGGCCGAGCCGTACTGGCCGTCGGTGCCGGGCATCGAGCTGGCCGTGCACTACGCCGACACCCGCGAGGCCTCGACGTATGCCGGCAAGCGGCTGTTCATCATCGGCAAGCAGAACTCGGGCTTCGAGCTCGCCTCCGGCCTCCTGCAATGGGCCGCCCGGATCACGCTGTCGTCACCATCGCCGGCGAAGACCTCGATCGAGACTCGCTCGCTGATGGGCGTCCGGGCACGCTACGTCCAGCCGTTCGAGGACTCGGCCCTCGGCGGAGGCGTGGACATCCTCGCCGCGAGCCTGAAGTCCATCACGCGGACGTCGGATGGTGCCCTGCGGGTCGACCTCAACCGCAGCGACAACGCCAGCGCCCTCAGCGTCATGGCCGACGAGGTCATCGCGGCGACCGGCTTCACCTGTCCGCTCGTCGACCTCGCGAAGCTGGGCGTGGCGACGTTCGGCCAGTCGAAGCTGCCGGCCCAGACCGACTTCTGGGAGAGCGCCACCGTCCCGGGCATCTACTTCGCGGGGACGATCACCCAGGGCTCGGCCGGCCTCAAGAAGCACGGCATCTCGTCGTACTCCGGCGCCGTCCACGGCTTCCGCTACAACGCCCGGATCCTCGTCCGGCACCTCGCCGCGAAGCATTTCGGGATCGCGCCGGAGCGCCCCGAGATCGCCCTCGGCGACCTCCGCGACCACCTCCTCGCCGAGGCGACACACGCCCCCGAGCTGTGGCACCAGAAGGCCTACCTGGCGAGCGTCGTGACGTTCGATCCCGTGGCCGGGCTCGTCGATGACGGGATCCTGCCGCTGGCCAGCTTCCTGGACGCGAACGGCCCGAACGCGATCGCGATGACGGTCGAAGCCGACGGCTCGAACATCTACCCCGTGGTCTACGTCCGGAACGATGGGCGCGAGGATGAGCACGCCCTGGAGCCCGACCCGCTGCACGACTACGAGGGCCCGACGTACCGCCGCGCCCTCGGGGCGATCCTCGACCGCGTCACCGCCGGAGCCTCGGCCGCGTAGGCGTTCGCATCGCCCTCGACGCGAGCGACCCGTCCGATGCCGGACCTCGCACCCCTCGTCGGGCCAGTCCTGGCCGGCGTGGCCGCCGGCTACGCCGTCGCCATCCCGGTCGGTGCGATCGCGATCCTGGTCATCGAGACCAGTCTCCGTCGCGGGTTCCGGATCGGGTCCGCGGCCGCCGCCGGAGCGGCGACGGCCGACGGCCTCAACGCCACCCTCGCCGCACTCGGCGGCGCCGCGGGGGCGGCCCTCGTCGCGCCGTGGGTCGGGCCACTGCGGGCGGCGGCGGTCGCCGTGCTGGTCGTGATCGCGGGCCGCGGCCTGCTCGCCGCCCGCCGGGAGTGGGCGCCCGCGGCCGGTTCCGCGGCGAGCCAGGCCGCGCCGACGCCGGGAGCCTGGGCGTGGGCTCCGACCTACCTCCGGTTCCTCGGGCTGACGCTCCTCAATCCGATGACCGTCGTCTACTTCGCCGCGCTCGTCCTGGCACTGCCCGTCCTCGAGGCCGGCCCAGCGGCCCGGCTCGCGTTCGCGTTCGCGGCCTTCGCGGCGTCGCTGTCGTGGCAGCTGCTGATCGCGGCCGCCGGGGCGATCGCCCACCGCCGGATGCCGCCGCGCTTCCAGGCGTGGCTCAGCGTCGTCGGAAACGCGGTCATCGTCGGCTTCGCGCTGCTGATCGCCCGCGACCTGCTGTAGCGCCGGCTCGCCCCGCCGAGCGCCTGCGTGGCCCGGCCCGCCCGGCCGATGGTCTCGAACGGCTACGCGACCTCGTCCTCGCCCTCGTCGAGGTCGTCGTCCTCCTCGAGGCCCTCCTCGCCCTCGAGGTCGACCTCGGCGAGGCCTTCGACCGGGGCATCCGGCGGCGTCAGGAACCAGGACACGGCCCAGCCAAGGATGGCGCCGAGGAACGGTGCGGTGACGTAGATCCAGAGCGAGGCGTAGTCACCCGAGACGACCGCCGGACCGAGTGATCGGGCGGGGTTGACCGAGGCGCCGCTCAGCGGGATCCCGGCGAAGTGGACGACCGTGAGGACGATCGGGATCACGAACACGGCATGGCCGGACTGGACGCGCGTGGTCGTGAGGATCGCCGCCACGAAGATCGCGGTCAGGATGATCTCGGTCGCGAACGTCGGCCACTCGGCGAGCCCCGGGCTGGTGCGGGTTGCCGCCACGAACTCGCGACTCGTGAGCAGCATGATCACGAGCGAGGCGGCCAGGGCCCCGAGGACCTGGGCCACCAGGTACCCGACGCCGGTCAGGATGTCGACGCGTCGGTCGAGGACGGCGGCCAGCGTGACTGCCGGGTTGAAGTGGCCGCCCGACACGTGGCCCCCGACGGCGAGCGCGGCCAGGAGGCCGAGCCCGAAGCCGAACGGCACGACCAGGCCGACGAGGAAGCTGACCTGGCCCTGGCCCCAGATGATCGCGCTCACGATGGACAGCGAGCCGATCGCGACGAGGATGAAGGTGCCGACGACCTCGGCGACCAGCGCGCGGACGTTCATCGCTCCCTCCATGGGCAGGCGGTCAACTGGCATCCGACGGCTCGGACGGGCGCCCGAAGGATAGTCCCGCGCCAGTGGCCCCGGCGCGGGTCGCGGCCTCGAGGAGGATCGCGTCGCGCCACGTTCGGCAGAGGACCTCCACGAGCTCGAGGCGGTCGACCGCCTGCGCCAGGGCCTCGAGTGGCGGTCCGGTCCCGACGGCGACCGCGCCGTGCCGCTCGAGGAGAACTGCGCCCGGGAGGGGTTCGGGCAAGCCCGCCAGGGTCGCACCGACGCGCACCGCGAGCTCGGCGCTGCCCGGCTCGCCGTAGGGCACGACCGGGAGCCGCGGGAGGAAGAGCGCGGTCTCCGGCAGCGCGGCGGGGTCCGGTGCCAGGCCGGCCAGGGTGAGGGCCATCGACGCCGGCAGATGGGCGTGGACGACGGCCGTCACGTCGGCCCGAGCGAGAAGCGCGGCGCGATGAATCGCCACGTCGGAGCTGGGGCGGAGGCCCTCGTCCGCGACCGGCTCGTCGGGGTCGAGGGGGACGATGACGAGGGCGTCGGGCTCCAGCTCGTCCTTCCGGCGCCCGGTCGGCGTGATCAGGAGCCGGTCGCCGGCGAGGCGAACTGACAGGTTACCCTCGCTGGCCGAGATGAGGCCGCGGGTGCCGAGCCGCCGGCCAGCGGCGGCGATGGCCTCGCGCAGCCGGGCGAGCTGGCCGGGCGAGCCGGCGACGCGGTTGGGCATGCGCCCATCCTACCGAGCCCGAGCGGTCGGGCGGTGCCGCCCAGAGGCGACGCGCCACGAGGTCCGCGCCGCTGGGCGAGCCGGGTTCAGGCCGCGAGCGCGGCGAGCGGCGCGGCCTCAACGACCCCGGTTGCGACCCGGGCCGGGACGTCGTCCGGGGCGACCGCGACGACCACCGCGCAGTCGTCGCACCGGACCTCGTCCGCTAGCCCGGAGAGCCGGACCGGGGCTCCACAGCACGGGAGCTCGAACTCGATCATGGGGCCACGATGTCCTGACGACGTGCCAGCTTGTCTGTCACGATGCGGACCATGCCGCGCCTCTCGCTGGACATGCCGGCGATCGACGTCACCGACCTGCGCAAGCGCTACGGTCAAGTCCACGCGCTGGCCGGCCTGACCATGACGGTCGGGCGAGGCGAGGTCTTCGGCTTCCTCGGCCCGAACGGGGCCGGCAAGACGACGACCGTCAAGCTGCTGCTCGGCCTGTCTCGCCCGAGCGGCGGTGGCGGCCACGTCCTCGGTGCGCCACTCGGCGACCTGGCCACCCGCCGCAAGATCGGCTACCTGCCCGAGCTGTTCCGCTACCAGCCGTGGCTCCCGGCCCGCGACGTCCTCACGCTCCACGGCGAGCTGATCGGCATGGCCCGCGCGCGACGGCGCCCGGCTGCCGACGAGGCCCTGGCGCTCGTCGGCCTCGCGGACCGGGGGGCCGACCAGGTGGGCAAGTTCTCGAAGGGCATGCAGCAGCGCCTCGGCCTCGCTGTGGCTCTCCTCGGCGAGCCGGCCCTCGTCGTCCTCGACGAGCCGACCTCGGCCCTCGACCCGATCGGCCGCGTCGAGGTCCGCCGGATCATCCGCCACGCCTCGGACCGGGGAGCCACGGTGTTCCTGAACTCGCACCTCCTGAGCGAGGTCGAGCAGGTTTGCGACCGGATCGCCATCGTCGACCATGGCCGGGTCGTCGCCTTCGGCGCCCTCGACGACGTGCTCGGCGCCGCCGAGACGGAGGTCCGGGTGTCCGGCGTCAGCCCGGTCGACCTGGCGGCGTTCGAGCGATACGGCACTCCGTCCCTCGAGGGCGATCGGCTGACCGTTCGGCCGATGGACCCGGATCGGGTGCCGGACCTCGTCGCGACGCTGGTCCAGATGGGCGCCCGGGTCCACGAGGTGCGCTCGGGCCGAACCTCGCTCGAGCAGCGGTTCATGGAACTCGTCGCCCAGGATCGTCCGCCTGCCGGCACGCCGTCCGCCCCGGTGCTCCGATGAGCGGCTCGCGGCGATGATCACGATCGCCCGTCTGACGATCGGCGAAGCGGCACGACGCCGCGTCCTGTGGGTCCTCGTCGCCCTGGCCGTTGTCGCCGTCGGGCTCACGGCCTGGGGCGTCGCCAGCCTCGTCGGCCTCGCCCGCGCTGAGGGAGTCAACGAGATCTCGCTGCGCCTCGGAATCAGCCAGATCCTGATCTTCATCGCCTTCATGTTCGGTTTCGTGCTCGTCATGACGGCGGCCTTCTTCGGCTCGCCCGCGATCGCGGGCGACATAGAGAGCGGCGTGGTCCAGTCACACCTGGCGCGGCCGCTTCGCCGCTCGTCGTACCTCCTCGGTCGCTGGCTCGGGCTGGCCATCGTGATCGTCGGGTACGCCGTCCTGTCGGGCCTCCTCGCGATCTACGCGGTGGCGGCGGTCTCGGGCTACAACCCGCCGAGCACGCTCGTGCCGGTGGCCTACCTCGCCGGCCAGGCGATCGTGCTGCTGTCGCTGACGGTCCTCCTGTCCACCCGCCTCCCGGCGATGGCCGGTGGGGCGATCGCCGTGGTCGCCTACGGTCTCGCCTGGATGGCCGGGGTCCTCGGCAAGATCGGCCTCGCGATCGGGACGACCGGCCTGGTCGGCATCGCCGACGCGTCCCGCCTGCTCCTCCCGACCGATGCGATGTGGCAGGGCGTCGTCTACGGCCTCGAGCCGGCGTTCGTCATCGGGGCCGTCGGCGAGACCCCGATGGGCCGCGGCAACCCGTTCTTCGCCGACGCGCCGCCGAGCCCCGAGATCATCGCCTGGAGCGTGGCCTGGGTGGTGATCGTGCTGGTGCTGGCGGTCAGCCAGCTCCGCCGCCGCGAGCTGTGACCGCGATCGTCCACCTCGGTCACGGGGCGAGCGGCACGGCCGCCAGCATGGCGCCGTTCGTCACGGGCCTGCGCGAGCGCGGGATCGAGGCCGTCGCCGTCGACCTCCCGAAACGCCGGGCCGAGGACGCGGTCCCGGCTTGGCGCTCTGCCGTGCCCAACGGGCCGTCGACCGTCGCCGGCGGCCACTCGTACGGCGGCCGCGTCGCGAGCCTTGCCGCGGCCCAGCCAGGAACGGCCTACGCCGGGCTCGTGCTGTTCAGCTATCCGCTCCACCCACCAGGCGGGCCCGAGCGCGCCGCCGCCCGGGTCGCGCACTGGCCGGCGATCGGCTGCCCGGTCCTGCTGCTGTCGGGCGAATCCGACCCCTTCGCCCGGATCGACCTCCTCCGTGCCGCGGTCCGCGACCTCGGTCGCGCCGAGCTGGTGACCTATCCACGGCTCGGCCACACCCTCCGGCCGGTGCTGGATGACGTCCTCGATCGGGTCGCGACGTTCGTGCGTCGCCTCGCGACATCGAAGTAGGAGCCTGCCCCATGTTCTCCGACACCGACCCCGGTCGACGCGGCATCGTCATCCTCGGGCTCGTCCTGGTCGTCGTCGGCGCGCTGACGCTCGTCGGCCGTCTCGTCTCGATCGACGTCTTCGGAATCGGCTGGCCGATCCTCGTGATCGCGCCCGGTGTCGCGCTGCTCATCGCCGCGGTTGCGGTCGGCGGACCCGCCGGCGTGGCGTTCGCGATCCCCGGCGGGATCGTGATGATGGTCGGGCTCGTGCTCGCGGTCCAGTCCGCGACGGGGCTGTGGGCGACGTGGGCCTACGCCTGGGCGCTCGTCGCGCCGGGTGGCGTGGGACTCGGGATGCTCGTGTACGGCCTTGCCGCCAGGCAGCCCGAGGTCGCGCGGACGGGCATTCCGATCCTGCTGACCGGTCTCGGCCTGTTCCTCGGCTTCGGCCTGTTCTTCGAGGGCGTCCTGCACATGAGCGGCGTCGCCCTGCCGCTGGCCGAGCCGGCGCTCGCGATCGGGCTCGTCGCCCTCGGCCTGATCATCCTCGTCCTGGGGCTGCTAGGCGGGCGCCGGCGCTGAGCGGGCGCGGGGCGCCCGCCGCGCGTCAGCCGATCGAGACGATCCGGTAGCGGATCGCGCCGCGAGGCGTCCGGACGTCGACCTCGTCACCTGGGTGGCGGCCGATCAACGCCGCGCCGACCGGTGAGGCCGCGCTGAGGCGACCGGCTGCCACGTTCGCCTCGGCGCTGCCCACGATCGTGAAGGTCGTCTGCTCGCCGCCGGTCTCGACGGTGACGACGGAGCCGAGACCGACGCGACCGTCGGCCCGGTCGGTGACGACGATGGCCCGCCGCAGCCGGTCCTCGAGTGCCTGGACGCGGCCCTCCAGGAACGACTGCTCCTCGCGGGCTGACTGGTATTCCGCGTTCTCGCGAAGGTCGCCGAGTTCGCGCGCGGCCTTGATCCGGGCCACGACCTCCGGGCGCCGCACGCGGGTGAGCTCGTCCAGCTCGGCTTCGACCCTCGCCACGGCCTCGGGTGAGAGCTCCACCGGTTCTGGCGCCGCCGCCGCGGGACGGGCGGCAGCTCCGCGGCCACGTCGCGCCGGCGGGGCCGGCGACGGGGCAGGGGAGGGCCGCGGCGTGGCGCGCGCCGGAGCGGACGACGGGGCACGGGTGGGTGCCCGTCGGGTCGTGCCGCTGCCTCGCTCCTCGGCTCGCGCCCCCTCCGCGTCACCCGGAGGGAGCTCGATCACCCGCCTGGGCGGCTCGGGAGCCCGTGGCGCCTCTGGCAAGATCGAGCCAGTGATGCCGTGCGCCTGGCGCTCCCCGGTGGGTCGCCGGGTCGTTGCCCACGGCAGGTCGAGAGCGTCGCGGGGCCGCTCGGGCATCGGCCGGCCGCGGGCGGCCGCGAAGGCGTCGAGGACCCCGTCGAGGTACTCCTCGGGCGCGTCGGTCGTGGCCCACCAGATGCGCAGCTCGACCCCGGCGCGGAGCAGGTGGAGCCACTGGCCATCCGGGTGCGGCTGCCGATCCCCGGGGACGTGCTCCACGAGGGCCGCCGTGCGCCGACCGAGGGCCTGTGCCGCGCCTGCGAACAAGACCGGCGACTCGGGCCACCACAGCGCGGCGAGCCGTGCGGCCAGGGCCCGCGACGTCGGCCGTCCGCCGTCGAGCTGGAGGCCCGGCAGCCGCTCGAGCCACTTGCCGACGCGGCTCAGGTCGTGGGGTGCGACCGCCAGGGGGGCGGTCAGCTCGACCACTTAGACCCCCGGGCCCGGGCCCGGAACCGGCCGCGTCCACCGTGCCGGCCCGTCGGCCAGCAGCCCGACCTCGCGCAGGAGGTCGGCGGCGCCGCGGCTCGTCGTCACCCGGCGGACGGTACCACTGGCGCGACGCGGCCGGTACGGGCGGGTCTGGCGCGCCGCCGGGAGCGGGCGCATGCTCGGTGCTCGCCACGGGGGTCGGCGATGGCACAGGTCGAGATCTTCACGACAGGCGGTGTGATCAGCGGCTCGACACCGCGACTTCCGCTCGTCGCGGATGGCCCGGACCTCCAGTCGCCCCTGCCCCTGACCGACGCTCGCTGGTATCCGAATGACGGCTCGCCGCCATCGCAGGTCGACAGCGTCCACGTGCCCCCCGACGACATCCTGGTCGTCGTGACGCCCGAGCCGGACGTCCGCGTCCATGCAACCTGGTATCCGATCACGCTCGAACTCGGCCCGTATCGGGTCACGGGCCAGATCAGCACCCCTCCCGGCTTCGACCCCGCCCGCGCCCTGACCCGGCCGGGTGGCGCGTTCGTCCCGGTCTGGGATGCCGTCGTGGAGCTCCGGGACAGGGTCGATTCCAGCGCCGCGGAGCGTGCCCACGTCGAGGTCAACCGGTACGCCGTGGAGCGGGTCGTCTCGCCGCTGACGCTGGCGTTCCACTTCCCAGGTGCCACCTTGGTCACCGCCGAGGGGGCGCCCGTCGCCTGAGCGCGCCTCGCCAGAGCGCGCCTCCCAGACCGCCTCGCGCCTCGAGATCCAGCCGACTGGACCGCCTCACCCGGGCCATGGCGCGCCCCGGACCCTGGTCTTCTGGCTCGCCACCAGCGGAGCGTCGGCATCACGACTTCGGGCCGGAGCGCAACAAGTGGAAACGGACTATTGACAAATAGAAAGCGCGCATGCGAAAGTACGGTCACACACGAGAGGAACCGCATGCCGCACGATGTGATCTCCACCTGCCCCGTCTGCTCGAACGAGCTCGCCGTGACCCGCCTCCACTGCCGCAGCTGCGGCACGACGCTCGAGGGCGACTTCAGCGTCGGGCGCTTCGGCCGTCTGAATCGCGAGCAGATCGGGCTGCTCGAGAGCTTCCTCCGGTCGCGGGGCAACCTGCGCGACATGGAGCGCGAGCTCGGCATCTCCTATCCGACCGTCCGGTCCCGCGTCGAGGCGCTTGTCCGCGCCCTCGGCTTCGGGCCCCGCCACGACGGCGACGATGCGGAGCCGGCGGGCGACGCCGGGTCGACCGACCAGGCCGATGCAGCCGCGGCTCGCCAGGCGATCCTCGAGCGCCTCGCTCGCCACGAGATCTCGGCCGACGAGGCCGCAACCGCGATCCGCGCGCTCGGGAGGACCGATCGATGACCGTCGTTGACGCAGCCCGCGCGACCCTCGAGCACCGGATCGGGACGCGCGGCCGGTTCACCCTCCGGCAGCCGTCCGGCGAGATCACGCTTCGCGGCGTCGAGGGTGACACGGCCCGGGTCCGCAGCCTCGACGGCCGGCCGATTGGCGAGTCGTTTCAGGTGGCCGCGGGTGACGACTTCCTCGAGCTCCGGCCTCCGGACCGGCTCGGTGGCCTGGTCTCGCTCGGCCGCCGCGGCTCGTCGCCCAGCCTCGACGTCGAGGTCCCGCACGGCGCGAGCGTCACGGTCGAGGCGACCAGCGCCGACGTCTCGGTCAGCGACCTGACCGGGGAGAAGCGCTTCAGGACGGCATCCGGCGACGTGTCGCTCCTGCGGCTCGCCGGGGCCGTCGACGTCGCCACCGTGTCCGGCGAGATCGAGATCGACGGCCA
Source organism: Candidatus Limnocylindrales bacterium (assembly GCA_052038965.1). Classification (GTDB taxonomy): domain Bacteria; phylum Chloroflexota; class Limnocylindria; order Limnocylindrales; family CSP1-4; genus UBA5189. Next base: position 22,369 of record JBQGDI010000088.1, read on the forward strand.
GGTCCAGCTCGATGTCGTCGGCCGGACGGTCAGCGGCGACCTCTCGCTTCGACTGCCGCTCGCCCGGAGGCTGGACCTCGGCACGACATCCGGTGACGCCCTCGTCGACGCGGAGCTTGCCGGCGAGGGACCGTTCGCCGTCCGCACGATCAGCGGCGACGTGACCGTGGTGGCCCGCGGTGGGCTTCGGATCGAGGCCCAGACCGTGACCGGCGACGTCGGCGGGGATGGCCTTCGGACGGTCGAGTCGGCCCGGGGCCGCAGGGTCCTGGCGATCGGCCGGGCGGGGTCGACCCTGACGTTCCGGTCGGTGTCCGGCGACCTCGCGGTCGTCAGCCCCGAGGGCGCGCCGCCCCGCCGGGATGCCGCCGAGAGGGATGCCGCGCCGCCCGTACCGGAGCCAGGCGCCCCGCCCGCGCCGCCGGTCCCGGGCGACGCCGTCGACGACCAGCGGCTCCGGATCCTGCGCGCCCTCGAGCGGGGCGAGATCAGCGTCGCCGAGGCCGGCGAGCGCCTGTCGAGCCTCGAGGAGGTGCTCCGATGACGGATGCCAACGACGCCCTCGACCGGGTCCTCCAGATGGTCGCGGCGGGCCGGCTGACCGCCGAGGAGGCGGCGCCGATCCTCGACGCGCTGCAGGTCTCGGGCCGGGCGAGTCGTACCGCAGGGGGCGGCGCACCGACCACCGATACGCCGACGGGCAGCTACGCGGAACGCCAGCTCCGGTTCGCCCGGATCGAGGTCCAGGAAGGCGGCCGCCGGGTTGTCGACCTGCGGGTCCCGATCTCGCTTGGCCGACTCGCGCTGTCTCGCGTCCCCGGCCTGTCCGCCGAGCACATCGCCGAGGTCGAGCAGGCCGTGGCGATGGGCGCCGGCGGCCCGATCCTCGACGTCTCCGATCCGAACGGCGACGGGGTCCGGATCGTCCTCGAATGACATCGACTCGAACGACCTGAAGGAAGGTAGACCGATGCGACACGCCGAACCCGAGCTGCACCTCTGGCTCGCCAACGACGGAATCGAACGCCGGCAGCGGGAGGCCGAGTTGGCCGGCCTCCTGCCGGCCGGCCCGTCCGCGACGACCAGGCTCCGGCGTCGCGCCGGCCAGGCGCTGATCGACGCGGGCCAGCGCCTCCTGCCGGCCCACAATCCGCAGCGCTCCCGCGCCTACTGACGCGCTCGGGCGACGACGCCCCCGCAGCACGAGACCCGCGCTCCCTCGGAGCGCGGGTCTCTCGCATTTCCCGGTTCTTCGTGCCGGTGGCCCGGGCCGGAGCTCAGCCCCGCTCCCCGGACCACCATGGTCTGCCCGCACGGGTGTCGGTGCTGATGTTGCCCGCGCGGGGCATCGTGGCGAGGTTGCTCGTGCCTCGGGCGTCATCCGCGGTTTCCGCCAGGTTCGGGACCGTCACGATCCCGCGCCTGCGACCGGAATCTGATGCCGGGGTGCGGTGTCGACCCATCACGTCGAGCAGACCTCCGTGCCGCCATGCTACCCCGGCCGTCGAGGTCCGGTCATAACAGCGGCATTGCAGAGGGCTACCATCCCGGGCCTCCGGAGGTGACCCACGATGTCCAGCCCGACACGCCCCGAACGCCTGCATCTCACCGGCCTCGACGACGCCGACCGGCTGCTCGCCGAGGAGCCGCTGGCGCTGCTCATCGGCCTCGCCCTCGACCAGCAGGTGCCCGTGCAGAAGGCCTTCTCTGGCCCGTATGAGCTGCGCCGCCGGCTCGGCCACCTCGACGCCGCCCGGATCGCAGCCACCGACCCGGAGATTCTCGACCGCGTCTTTCGCGAGCGGCCGGCGATCCATCGCTTCCCGGGCGCCATGGCCGGCAAGGTGGCGGCGCTCTGCGCGGTCGTCGCTCGCGAGTACGGCGGCGACGCGTCGCGGATCTGGCGCGACGCCGCCGACGCCGCCGACCTGCGTGCGCGGCTCGCGGCGCTGCCGGGTTTCGGCGGGATGAAGGTCCAGACGATGCTCGCGATCCTCGCCAAGCGCTTCGGGATCGACCTCCCGGGCATGGGCGACGCGCTGCCGCGCCACCCGACGCTCGGCGACGTCGACTCAGCCGAGTCACTCGCCGCGTACCAGGCCTCGAAACGCGCTTACAAGGCCGAGTTGCGAGCCGGGGGCAAGCGCGTCTAGCCGCCGCGGCGGTGCGGCCCGGGCTGCCGGGCCGAATGGCCCTGCCGGCGGCGGCCGGGCGGCTGCATATACTCGGCCCGCCCGAAGTGGGTTGGCTACGGCAGGGGAAGCATGGCAATGATCGTGGAGCTGGACGTCCGGAACCCATCGGGTCTGCATGCCCGACCTGCTGCGGTGTTCGTCCGGGCGGCGTCGGGCTTCCAGAGCCAGATCTGCGTCACCAACCTCACGACGAGCAGCCGCGAGGTCACCGCCAAGAGCATCATCGGGGTCCTCGGCCTGGGGGTCGAGCGCGGCCACCGGATCCGGGTCCGCTGCGAGGGCGACGACGAGCGGGAGGCGGCGAGGACGCTCGAGTCGCTCGTCGAGGCCGGACTCGACGAGCCGCTCCCCGAACCCTTCGACGAACCCCTCGACGAGGCGCCGCCGGCCGCCTCGGTGTCGTGATCCGCCTGCTCGGCGTCGCGGCCGCCCCGGGGGTCGCGATCGGGCCGGCCTGGCGCCATGCCGAGGGTGCGGGCGAGCCGCCGCTCACGGACATCCGAGCCGCCGCAGATCGCGCCGCCCGCGAGCTCGAGGAGCTGGCCGACCGGGTCCGTCGCGCCGGTCGGGCGGACGAGGCGGAGATCTTCGAGGCACAGGCCATGATGGCCCGCGACCCGATGCTCCTCGACGGCGCCGAGTCGCGCGCCCACGGCCTGACCGAGCCCGACTCGATCGCCGCCGCCGTGGAGGCCGAGGCCCGGGCCGCGGCCGAGATGCTGGCGAGCTTGCCCGACGAGCTCCTCGCCGCGCGTGCGGCCGACATCCGCGACGTCGGTGGCCGGATCGCGCGGATCATCTCTGGCCGGACGGTCCGCCTCCCGGATCGGCCGTCGATCGCCATCGCCGAGGATCTTCCGCCCTCGGTCGCCGCCGAGATCCCCGAGGGGCTCCTGCTGGGCATTGCCCTCGAGCGAGGCTCCGCCGTGTCCCACGCCGCGATCCTGGCCCGTGCCCTCGCCGTTCCGGCCGTGGTCGCGATCCCGGGCCTCCTCGACGCCGTGTCCGCGATCGACGAGGACACGCTCGTCGGCCTCGACGGGACGGCCGGCCGATTCGTGCTCGCGCCCGACGACGCGGCCGTCGCCGACCTCCGAGCGGAGAGCGAGCGCCGTCGCGCCAGCCTGGCGGCGGCCCGCGAGCTTCGCGGCCAGCCGGGTCGGACGGCCGACGGGCGGCCGGTCGCGCTGCTCGCGAACATCGGCCGGCCCGAGGACGCCGCCCGCGCGCTCGAAGCCGGGGCCGAGGGCGTGGGCCTGTTCCGGACCGAGTTCCTGTACGTCGGACGCTCCGATGCGCCGTCGGAGGACGAGCAGGTCGCGGCCTACGCGGCCGTGTTCGAGTCGTTCGGCCCTCGACCGGTCGTCGTCCGGCTCATCGACGTCGGCGGCGACAAGCCCCTGCCGTACCTCCGCCTCGCCGCCGAGGCCAACCCGTTCCTCGGCGTGCGCGGCCTGCGCCTCGCTCGCGAGGACCGCGAGCTCCAGCTCTGCCAGCTCCGGGCGATCGCTCGCGCTGGCGCCGAATCTCGCTCCGTGCCGCGCGTGATGGCGCCGATGGTCGCGACCGTCGAAGACGTCATCCTGCTGCGCGGCCTCCTCGACGAGGCGCTCGCCGACCTCGACGCCCGCGGGATCCCGCGGGCGGTCCACCTCGAGGTCGGGATCATGGTCGAGGTGCCGAGCGCTGCGCTCATGGCCCCCGAGCTGGCCCGGCGCGTCGACTTCTTCAGCATCGGCAGCAACGACCTGACGCAGTACGTGCTGGCGATGGATCGGACGCACCCGGCCTTCGCGACCGCGGCGGACGCGATGCATCCCGCCGTCCTCCGGGCTGTCCGCGCGACGGTCGAGGGCGCGACGGCGCATGGCATCGACGTCGCCGTCTGCGGTGAGCTCGCCGGCGACCCGCTCGGCGCGCTGGTCCTCGTTGGGCTGGGGGTGACCGAGCTGTCGATGGACGCCGGCCGATTGGACGAGGTCCGCGCGACGCTCGCGGGCCTGACCCACGGGGCCCTCGAGTCGCTGGCCCACGAGGCGCTGCGCGCGGAGACGGCCGAAGCCGTGCGGTCGGTCGCGGCCCATGCGGCGGCGACCGCATCCGCGGCCACCACCGCGCGGGGGACGCCCGCCGAAGCGGGAGTCAGTCCGCGAGCTTGAGGACGGCCTCCGCGGTCGGGCGATCCGTCACGAGGGCGTGCAGGAGGCCCGTCCGGAGCGCTCCCAGGATCGACGGCACCTTGGGGCTCCCGGCGGCCACGCCAACCACCCGCCCGACGGTTCGCAGCGAAGGCAGCGAGATCGCCAGGGTCCGGCTGCTCCAGACGTCGACGAACGTCCCGTCGGCCCGGAAGAAGTGGCCGGCGAGGTCACCGATGGCGCCGAGGTCCCGGAGCTGGTGGCGGGACGCCTCGCCGAGCCGGTCGACGACCGTCCGATAGCCGGGGTACGACTCGGGCCGGCCGCCGATGCCGAGCAGGGCGAGGTCGAGGCGATCCCAGGTCGAGGTCGTGGCGGCGACCGTCGGCTCGCGCATCAGCGCGTCCTTCATCTCGGGCGTGTCGAGGACCGCCGGCGCGTGGAGCGTCCGCGTCTGGGCGCCGAAGCGCTCGGCGAGCCGGCGTGCCGCCTCGTTGCCATCGAGGAACGGGTTCTGCGCGTCCCAGCCGCCGACGACCGGCACGATCACCAGGTCCGGTCGCTCCCCGCGCGGCAGCGCGGCCACGAGGGCCGCGATCGTGTAGCCGGACGCGATGCCGATGATGCCGTGGTCGGGGATCCATGGCAGCACGTGGTCGGCCGCCCCGATGCCCGCCAGGCGCGCCGCGGCCGCGGGATCCCGTTCCTGGCCGGGCGTGATCCGGACGGTCAACCCGAAGCGCTCCTCCAGCGCCTGGGCCACGGCCGGCCGGCCCTCCGGCGGCGGCTCGACCGAGATCCGGACGATGCCGCGCTCGCGAGCGGCGGTCAGGAGCCGGCTGACCTTCGAGATCGAGAAGCCGGTCATCGCGGCGACCTCGGGCTGCCGCAGGTCGCGCTCGTAGTACAGCTCGGCGACGAGCCGCATGACCTCGCGATCGGCCAGGACGCCCGTCCTCGGCATGCCCCATCGCCTCCCAGTCAGCGCCGCCGACCGGTCGTCCGCTCGGCAATGGCCGTACGGAATCCGGCCGCGCGAAACTTGACACGCCCCAGAGGCGGACGGTACAACAGCCGAGGCGAGTCCTGCAAACATTGGCCGCAAGGATTTGCAGGGCTAGTCGCAGAGGAGGACGATGCCGGCCTTCCGGATCGTGGTCGCAGCGCACGGTGACCTCGCGTCCGGCTTCGTCTCGGCCGGTCGCCTGATCGCGGGCGAGATCGAGGACCTCCAGGCCGTCGGCCTGTATCCCGACGACACGCCGGAGGCCTTCGCCGAGCGCCTCGCCGCCGCCTGCGGCGATCCCGATCGCCCCGTCCTCATCCTGACCGACCTCGTGGGCGGCACGCCCCACAACGTGGCGATGGCCGTCATCCGCCGCCGTCCGTCGGCGGCGCTGATCTCCGGCGCCAACCTCGCCGTCCTCATCGAGGCGGCGATGAGCATGGACGCGCTCGACGATGACGCCGTGTCGAGCCTCGTCGAGACGGGCCGAGCGGCCCTGACCGACGCGGCGAGCCTGGTTGCATCGCGGAGCACCTGAACGGCCGTGCGGACGTCCGCCGGGCGCACCCGGAGGTGTGCGCACCGGTCCCGTCGAGCCCACGGCGGGTGATGGCCAACACGCAGCGGAGAACGGGATGACCCTGAAGCTCGTCCGAGTCGATGATCGGCTCATCCATGGCCAGGTCGTGGCGATCTGGCTGAAGGCGCTCGGGGCGCGGCGGATCCTCGTCGTCGACGACCGCACCGCCAACGACGAGTTCCTGCGCGACGTGCTCGTGCTCGCCTCGCCGCCTGGCGTCCCGGTCGAGGTCCACGACGTGGCGAAGGGCACCGAGCGTGTTCGCGAGCTGACAACCGATCCCGAGCCGGTCTTCGTCCTCATGCGGTCGCCGCTGGTGGCCGTCCACCTGCGGGAGGCGGGCATCGAGTTCCCCGTCCTGAACGTCGGGGGGATGGGCGCCGGACCGGGCCGGAAGCCGCTCTATCGCAACATCTCGGCGTCCCCCGATGAGATCGCGGCGATGCGGCGGCTCGAGGAGATGGGTACCCGCGTCGAGCTGCGGATCGTTGAGAACGACCGACCCGTGCAGTTCGCGTCGGTCAAGGTATAAGGAGGTTCGGAGGTGTCTGGGAGGTGCGCCACATGATGCGCATGCACGACCCGGGCCCGGCGGCCAAGATCGCTGCCGTCGTGAGCCTGGGAGTGTTGGGAATCCTCGTGTTCGCGGGTCCGGTCCTCGCCCAGGACGGGACGCCGACGGTCACGGCCGGCCTGCTCCAGGCCGCCCTCGTCGGTCTCGGCTACTACTTCTCCAACAGCCCGTGGCTGTTCGGCAACGGCGGCTTCTTCGGCCTGTATCGGCCGCTGGTCGCCGGCTTGATCGTCGGCATCATCTTCGGTGACCCGGTGAAGGGCGCCGAGATCGGCGCCGCGATCAACCTGCTGTACATCGGCTTCATCTCGGCCGGTGGCTCCATCCCGGCTGACCCGTCCGTGGCCGGCTGGGTGGGCACCGCGCTCGCGCTGGCCGGCGGCCTCGACGCGGCGGCGGGCATCGCCCTCGGCGTCGCGGTCGGCCTCCTCGGCACGATCATCTTCTTCACCCGGATGAGCGTCGATGCCGTCTTCGCCCACTGGGCGGATGCGCGCGCGGAGGCCGGGGACATCGGCGGCGTGGCCAGGATGAACTGGCTGCCGCCGCAGATCTTCCTGTTCCTCATCTCGTTCTTCCCGGCGACGATCGCCGTCTATGCCGGCGCCCCGGTCGTCCAGGATGCGATCACCAACCTCCAGACCAACGCGCCGTGGGTCCTCAAGGGCTTCCAGATCGCCGGCGGCCTGCTGCCGGCCATCGGTATCGCGCTGAACATGCGGTTCATCTTCCGCGGCAGCGTGATCCCGTACTTCTTCATCGGCTACTTCGTATCGGTCCTGAGTGGTGGCGGGGTCAACATCGTGGCGATCGCGATCATCGGCGCCGCGCTGGCCGTCCTCCACGTGACCTTCCTCGGCGCCCGGCCGATGCAGCCGAAGGGGGCGGAGGCATGAGCACCGAGACGATGCAGGACACCGGGATGGCCGGTGGCACGGGCGGCGGTGGGGCTCCCAAGGTCTCCCTGTCGCGCGGTGACGTCCGCAGGTCGTTCTGGCTGTGGACGTTCTTCAGCCACGCCAACTACAACTACGAGCGACTCCAGGGGACGGCGTTCGCCCAGGCGATGACGCCGATCATCCGGAAGCTCTACAAGGATCCCGAGGAGATCAAGGCCGCCCTCAAGCGCCACCTGGTCTTCTTCAACACCGAGCCGAACGTCGGCGGCATCATTCATGGCGCCGTCATCGCCATGGAGGAGCAGCGCGCCAACGGCGCGCCGATCGACGACGACGCGATCAACTCGGTCAAGAGCGGACTGATGGGCCCGCTCGCCGGTATCGGCGACTCGATCAGCCAGGGCACGATCACCCCGGTCCTCCTGTCGCTGGGCATCGGCATCGCCGCCGGCAACCCCACGGTCTTCGGCGACGGCAACCCGCTCGGGTCGATCATCTACCTCGTCCTCGAGGTGGGGATCATGCTGGCCCTGGCCTACTTCTTCTGGATGCAGGGCTACGACCGCGGCCGCGTCGGGGTCATGGAGCTGCTGCGATCCGGAGCGCTCGACCGGTACCTGACCGGCGCGGGCGTCCTCGGGAACATGGTCATGGGCGCGCTGACGTTCCAGTTCGTTCATCTCTACCTGACGCTGCACGTCGGCTTCGACACCGGCGGCGGCGCGGTCAAGGACTTCGACATCACCCGCGACCTGTTGAACCCGATCGTGCCGGGCCTCCTGCCGCTGGGCTTCACGCTGCTGACGTGGTGGCTGATCGCCCGGCGACGTGTCTCGGCGATCTGGCTCCTCGTCGTCTTCATCGTCATCGCGATGGTCGGGGCGTTCCCGATCTTCGCCGGCCCGAACACCCCGTTCGGCTGCGAGTCGATCCTGAACGCGTTCTACCAGCCGACCGATGCGAACGGCGTGATCTCCTGCGTCGCGGCCCCGCCCGCGCAGTGATCGACGACCGCTGATCCGACGGCCCGGGCCGCCCGCCCCGGGCGGTTGCCGTGGCCGGGGGCGGGGGCCGCACCGGCGGGGGGGCCCCCCCCCCAACCCCCCCCCCCGGCCCCCCCCGGGGGCCCCCCC
>JBQGDI010000089.1:0-7991 GCA_052038965.1 Candidatus Limnocylindrales bacterium
AGCCTCCAGGGGCCGGGTCGGCCAACCGACCCGGCCCCTCGCGCTGCGCCCGGCCTGGCGCGTCGGCTGCGGGCCAGCCGGAGGGCCGTCCTGGTCCTGCCGGGCGTGGCGTTCCTCGTCGTGTTCTTCCTGCTGCCGCTGCTCGAGATGAGCCTTCGCAGCTTCAACGAGCCGCCGAACGCCGGCCTGTCGAACTACGAGAAGTTCTTCGAGGGTGCCGCGTTCGTGCGTGTCCTCGGCAACACGTTCTGGATCTCGGCCATCGCGACGGTTATCTGCCTCGCGATCGGCTACCCGTATGCCTACCTGATGTCGATCGCGAGCGGCCGGGTGGCCGGCCTGCTGCTGATCGCGGTCCTGCTGCCGTTCTGGTCGAGCCTGCTGGTCCGGACGTTCGCCTGGCAGGTCATCCTCCGCGACACCGGGGTCATCAACAGCTTCCTCCTGGGGACCGGCCTGATCGACGAGCCACTCGAGCTCATCCGGACGACGCCGGCGGTGATCATCGGCATGTCGCACATCCTGCTGCCGTTCATGGTCCTGCCGATCTACGCCACGATGCGGCGGATCGACCCGGAGTTCGGCCGGGCGGCGGCGAACCTGGGCGCCCCACCGGGGACCGCGTTCCGGCGGGTGTACGTGCCGCTGACGATGCCCGGCGTGCTCGCCGGCTGCCTGCTCGTGTTCGTCCTGGCCCTCGGCTTCTACATCACCCCGGCGCTGCTCGGCGGGCTGCGCGACCAGATGATCAGCCAGCTGATCGTCGACACCGTGACCCGCGGCCAGCTCGACTGGGGCTTCGGCAGCGCGATGGCCGTCCTGCTGATGGCGATCACGCTGGTCATCCTGTTCCTGGCGTCGAAGGTCGTCCGGCTACAGGACGTGTTCGGCAGCGGCCTCGAGGACGAGCGGTGAACGACTCCTGGCGCCAGCCTCGGCGGCTCCTCATGGCGGCCCTCGGCGGCCTGACGGTCTTCTATCTGCTCGCGCCGACGCTCGTGATCATCCCGATGAGCTTCACCGAGGCGACCATCCTGTCGTTCCCACCGGAGGGCTTCTCGCTGCAGTGGTACGAGAAGATGCTGACCGACCGGCAGTGGACCACGGGCGCCCTGAACAGCATCCAGGTGGCGGCCATCACGGCCGTCGTGTCGACCGTCCTCGGCACGCTCGCGGCCCTTGGACTGGCCCGCGGCCGATTCCCGGGCCGGGCCGTGGTCAACGCCCTCGTGCTGTCGCCGTTGATCGTCCCGCTGGTCATCATCGCGATCGGGATGTTCTCGCTGTTCGTCCGATGGAAGATCTCCGGCTCGATGCTCGGGCTGGTCGTGGCCCACACGGCCCTGGCCCTGCCGTTCGTGGTCGTCAACGTCGGGGCGAGCCTCCGGACGATCGACCGGAACCTCGAGCTCGCCGCGGCCAACCTCGGTGCCGACCCGGCCAGGACCTTCCGGCGGATCACGCTGCCGCTCGTCGCGCCGGGCGTGGTGGCGGGCGCGATCTTCGCCTTCATCACCTCATGGGACGAGATCGTCGTGGCGATCTTCCTGACGACTGCGCGATACAGGACACTGCCGATGGAGATGTGGGAGCAGGTCCGGTTCGTGGTCGACCCGACGGTCGCGGCGGTGGCCACGACGGTTTTCGCCGTCACCTCGATCCTGCTCATGTTCCTGCTCGTCGTGCGCCGCCAGCAGGTCGTGCGATGACGGCGGGAGGCGGCCGCGACGCCGCTCCGCGGGCCGCCCACGACGCTGCCCCGGCGCTGGTCCTGCGCGGCCTGTCGCGGCATTTCGGCGACGTCGTCGCGGTCGACGCGATCGACCTCGAGGTGCCGCGTGGCGAGTTCCTGACGCTCCTCGGGCCGTCCGGCTCGGGCAAGACGACGACCCTCCGGATGATCGCCGGGTTCACGGCCCAGACGGCCGGCAGCATCGAGATCGGCGGCGTCGACATGAGCCGCGTCCCGCCGCACAAGCGAGACGTCGGGATGGTCTTCCAGAATTACGCCCTGTTCCCGCACATGACGGCCGCCCAGAACATCGCCTTCCCGCTCGAGATGCGCGGCCTGCCGCGGGCCGAGATCCGGCGCAAGGTTGGCGACGCCCTTGCCCTGGTCAAGCTCGCCGACGCGGGCGGCCGTTACCCGCGCCAGCTGTCGGGCGGCCAGCAGCAGCGAATCGCGCTCGCGCGAGCCGTCGTGTTCGGGCCTCGCCTACTGCTCATGGACGAGCCCCTGGGCGCCCTCGACAAGAAGCTTCGCGAGGCGCTCCAGCTGGAGATCCTGCATATCAGCCGCCAGCTCGGGGCGACGGTCGTGTACGTCACCCACGACCAGGAAGAGGCCCTCGTGATGAGCGATCGGATCGCGATCTTCAACCGTGGGCGGATCGAGCAGCTCGGAACGGGCGAGGACCTCTACGAGCGGCCATCGTCGGTCTTCGTGGCTGACTTCGTCGGCGAGTCGAACATCTTCCGCGGCGCCTTCGCGCGCGACGGCGCCGGGGGGACGCTGGCCCACGATGCCGGACGGTGGCGTGTTGGTCCGGCGGCCGTGGGACGCTCGGGCCTCGATGGCGCGGGTCCGGCGGCCCTCGTCATCCGGCCTGAGCGGCTGCGGCTCATGGCCCCGGGGGACGTGCTCGACCCGGCGCTCAACGTCGTCGAGGCCACGATCCGCGACGCGCTGTACCTCGGTCCCCTGCGGAAGTACGAGCTGCGCCTGCCAGGCGGCCAGATGGCCGTCGCCCGGCAGCAGGCGGGCGTCGGCGGCATGGGCCGCGACTGGCTCGAAGGTGAGCAGGTCCGGATCGCCTGGGGATCCGAGGACGGGGTCCTGCTGCCCGACGTGGGCAGCCCGGCGGGGGGCTAGGCGGGCTCGAAGCCCCGTTCGGCGAGGAGCGCGAAGACCTCGGCCCGCTCTTCGTGGCACAGCAGGACGATGACCTCCCGACCGCCCTCACCGGCCGCCTCGTCGGCCCGGTCCAGCTCGGCTCGCAGTGCCCCCGTCTCGGACGGATAAGCCGGGATGTCGCCGTGCCAGCCGGCCGCGCGCGCGCCCGTCGTCAGCTCGCCGATGACCGAGGCCCGGCTCCGGCCGCGGAGGTAGTGGAGGGTCTCCTTGATGACCAGCCTGTCGGCCCGCTGTGCGGCGATCCGGCCGACGCCCCGGAGCGTGTCGTCGGGCCGGTCGCCGGCGGTCCCGACGATTGCCGTCAGCCGGGCGGCGCCCACGGCGCCGTCCCCGCGAGCGGCGCCGGACGGGCCACTGGTCAGCGACGCCGCGACGTCGAGCAGCGCGGTGATGCCGGCCTCGTTGTGGGCGAAGTCGACGATGACCGTCACGCGACCGGGCGCGTCACGGAAGACATTGAGCCGGCCCGGCGAGTCATCGGCGCTGGGGGCGAAGTCGCGGAGCCCCTGGCCGACCTCGTCGATCGTCGCGCCGAGCGCCCGGGCGCCGCCCGCCGCGGCGAGGGCGTTGGCGACGTTGTGGCGGGCGGCGCCGCCGAAGGCGATCGGGATCTCGGCGATCGGGGCGATCGGGCGCCAGGCCCGGCCCTCGGCCTCGCCGGCGACGCCGGCCCGGACGAGATAGCCGCGGCCGCCGCGGGCGAGGAGGCGGCGGACACGGGCCGAGCGTTCGCCGTCGAGCGAGAACAGCGCAACGCGGGCCCGCGTCGTGCGGGCGATCCCGGCGACATGCCGATCGTCGGCGTTGAGGACCACCCAGCCGCTGGGTCGGGTCATCCGGGCGATGACCCCCTTGACCTCGGCCAGCTCGGGAAGCGTGTGGATGCCCTGGACGTCGAGATGGTCCGACGAGACGTTCGTGATGACCGCCGCGTCGTTCGACTCGTAGCCGACGCCCCGGAGCAGGATCCCGCCGCGGGCCGTCTCGAGGACGGCGACGTCGAGGTCGTCGCGGCGGAGGATGGCCTGCGCGCCGCCGGGTCCCGTCCAGTCGCCCGGGTCGACCAGTTCGCCGTTCACGACGATGCCGTCCGAGGTCGTCGAGCCGACCCGCCGACCGGCGGCGCGCAGGACGTGGGCGATCAGCCGGGTCGTCGTCGTCTTGCCGTTCGTCCCGCTGACCGACACGACCGGGATGCGGCGATCGACGTCGCGGATCCACTCCGGCGCCCGTCCAGCCGCTGCGGCCACGCGCGCCGCGGCGCGTTGTGCGAGCCGCTCCTGGGCCGGCGAGCGGGCTCCGCTCGCGGCCGGGACATCGCGGCCGGCGAGGCCGAACGCGGCCTCCGCGATCTCGCGGGCGCGATCGGCCCGGGACCACGGCCAGGTCAGGATCCAGTGACCGGGATCCGACGATCGATGGATGGTCAGGGGTCCACGCGCGGCGTCGGTGCGACGGAGCGTCCCGACCCAGTCGGCCAGCGCCGCGACCCGACCGGCCAGCTCCGACCGCGGCACCCGGGCACCGAGTCGGACGAGCGCGTGGCGCGCCGGCTCCCGTGCGCCGTACCACGTCCGCCGCCGCCCGGTCGCGACCTCCAGCTTGATCGCCGGCTCGAGGCGATAGAGGTTCGGTCCGTCGAGCAGGCGGATCTCGATCAGGCGCACGATCCGGCGAGGATAGCAATCGATCCCCCGAGTCCGGTCCTAGACTTCGCTCGTGACCACCGACCCCGCGACCGACGCCCGGCCCGTCACCGGACCGACCGCGAGCCTCGTCAGCGACGCGGAGCTGACGGCCCTCGGTGCCGCGCTCGAGGCAGCGCTCCCGGGCTACCTGGCCGACCTCGAGCGCCTCGTGAACGTCGACTGTGGCAGCTACTCGCCCAACGGCGTCAACGTCGTCGCGTCGTGGGTTGAAGCGTTCCTCGGCCGCCTGGGCGCTCGGGTGGAGCGGCGAGCCGACCCGGATGGCCGTTTCGGCGACACGATCATCGGCACCTTCGACGGGGCCGACCCCGCGGCCCCCCGGTTCCTCCTCATCGGCCACACCGACACGGTCTTCCCGGACGGCGTCGCGGCCGAGCGGCCGTTCCGCGTCGAGAACGGCATCGCCCGCGGGCCCGGGGTCAGCGACATGAAGGGCGGCCTCCTGACCGGCCTGTACGCGATCGCGGCCCTGCGGGACCTCGCCGGCGGATCCGCCGGCGCGACCGGTCCGGGCCGGGTCACGTTCATCGCCAACCCGGACGAGGAGGTCGGGTCGCCTTCGTCGACGCCGCACATCCGCGAGGCCGCCGCCGAGGCCGACATCGCCCTCGTGCTCGAGGGAGCGCGCGCGAACGGCGACTTCGTGTCGTCGCGCAAGGGCATCCTCGACCTCCGCCTGACCGTCCACGGGCGCGCCGCCCACGCCGGCGTCGAGCCGGAGAAGGGTCGCAGCGCGATCCTCGCCGGTGCCGAGCTGGTCAGGGGCATCCACGGCCTCAACGGTCGCTGGCCGGGCGTGACCGCGAACGTCGGCGTCTTCACCTCCGGCACCCGGCCGAACGTGGTCCCGGACGTCGCGACCCTCGAGGTGGACGTCCGGGCCGTGACCGCCGAGAGCCTCACGGCCACCCTCGCCGCCGTCGAGGCGCTGTGCGCTGAGCCGGCCGTTCCTGACGTGACCGTCGAGCTCGAGCGGATGGCCAGCTGGGCGCCGATGGAGAAGCTGGAGCGTTCCGGGCGCCTCGTCGACCGAGCCATCGAGCTCGCGGCGCGGATCGGGTTCGAGACCCGGGACGCCGCCACGGGCGGGGCGTCCGACGCGAACACGACGTCGGGGATGGGGGTGCCGTCGATCGACGGCCTCGGGCCCGTCGGCGGGCTCGACCATTCCCCGTTCGAGTACCTCGAGGTCGATTCGATCGTCCCACGCACGGCGCTCGTCGCGGCCCTCGTGCTGGCCCTCGCCCGCGACCCGGTCGTTCGCGGCTGGCGCGGTGGAGGCGGCTGACACGGGCGGGGCGCGCCGCCGCGTGTCGTCGGGCGGTCCCTGGGAATCCCGCTACGGCTATAGCCGCGCGATCGTCGCCGGCGACGCGTGCTTCGTGTCGGGCACGACCGACGCCGGTCCCGACGGCCGGTCGCGCCACCCCGGTGACGCGGCGGCGCAGGCGGGCGCGAGCCTGGAGATCGCGGAGGGCGCGCTGGCCGAGGCCGGCTGCGCCCGCGGTGACGTCGTCCGGACGCGGATGGTCATCACGAATCTCGCCGACGCGCCGGCGGTCGCCGAGGTCCACGGCGCGTGGTTCGCCGAGGTTCGACCGGCCGCGACGATGGTCGTCGTCGCCGCGCTCGTCGATCCGACGCTGCTCGTCGAGATCGAGCTCGAGGCGCGCCGGGACGACTAGGGCAGGGACGCGACCCCCGTCGCCCGCAGCACCGCCACGAGCCCCGCGGCGACCAGCAGCCCGAGGAGCAGGCCCCGCTTCGCGGCCACCAGGGCTACGCAGGCCAGGACCGCGATCCATTCGATCCCGACATGGAGGCTTGGTCGCCGCTCCGGGTCCAGGACCACGCTGACGCTCACCGCGGCGAGCGCCGACAGCATCGCCGGGCCAACGAGCCGGAGGTACTCGCGGATCGCCGGCGCGCGCCGGTCGACCCCCGGCGCCAGCAGCGGGAGCGCGCGCCACGGGTAGGTGGCCAGGCCCATCAGGATGGCGAGCGGGACGAGGTCGAGCTTCATCGCCCACCCTCGTCGCCGTCCGCGCGCTCCGTGGGGAGCGGCCCGAAGGCGATGACCGCCTCGTGCGGCCGCTCGTCCCCCTGTCGCGGCATCGCCATCCCGGCCAGCGGCCCGATCAGCCCACCCGCGATGACGCCCGCCGCGGGGTCCCAGGCCAGCGAGACGGTGACCCCGGCGACCGCGCCGACGAGCGCCGCGACGAGCTCGCGCCGGCCGGTGATCAGGCCGACCGCGAGGCCGGCCATGGCGGCCGGGAAGATGACGTCGAGGCCGAGCCGCTCGGGCTCCACGATCCGCTCGCCGAGGAACACGCCGGCGAGGGTCGCGAGGTTCCAGGGGATGAACGTCGAGAGGAGCGCGCCGATGAGGTAGCCGCGGACGTCGCCGCCGCCGATTCGTCGGAAGTGCGAGATCGCGAGGGCGAACGCCTCGTCGGTCAGGAGGTGGGCCAGCACGGCACGGACGGCCAACGGCCGGCCGACGAGGTACGGGGCCAGCGCGGCGGAGTAGAGGAAATGGCGGGCGTTGATGAACGCCGTCAGGAGCACGACGCCGGCCCACGAGAAGCCGCCGAGGACATACCCGACGGCGGCGAACTGGGCCGCTCCCGCGAACACGAAGACGCTCATCGCCGCGACCTCGAGCGGCGAGAAGCCGGCCTTCGCCGCGCTCAGCCCGTAGACGAGCCCGAAGCCCGTCGCCGACGCGACGATTCCGAGGGCATCGACCGTGAGCTGCCGCCGTGACGCGCGGATGGCCGCCTCGGTCATCGAGGCCGGCCTAGCGGAGGAAGGTCCGGCCGCAGGTGTCGCAGACGACGTAGACGGCGTGGAGGTCGCGCGCGTAGCCGGCGGCGTGGAGCAGGCCGGGGCAGCCCGGCGTCGGGTCCTTCCAGGTCCACCAGCGCTCGTTCGAGTCGAGCGGCGACGCCTCGGCGGCGATCTTCTCCGCCAGCTCGGGGTGGCCCGCGATGGCCGCCTCGACCTGTGCGGCGCGGGTCGCCTCCGGCTCGCTCGAGTAGGGATAGTTCTGCCCGACGTTCGAGGTCAACCTGGTCCTCCGAACGGCACACCCATCGCGCTCGCGGCGCGGGCCTCGTGGCCCGGACATGGAAGGCCGGTGACGGCTTCGTGTGAGCGCGGCGCGTCACCGGTGCGGCGGAGTATCGCACACCCTCCGGCGGCGTCCAGCGATGGATGCTGGCAGCCGGCGTCCAGCTCGTGGAGGCCGGCCGCGCTGGCAAGCCCGGCGCTCCAGGGCGGAGCCAAAGCACCACATCGCCACCGCGCGCTGATGACAGGCCTGCGCACACCGTGCGCAAAGTCGGCTCTGCAGACCCACGAGG
>JBQGDI010000090.1:0-11074 GCA_052038965.1 Candidatus Limnocylindrales bacterium
GCCCCGCCGCGTCGAACACCACCCCGATTGGTGGATGACAGGAATGGCGTAGGACGGCCGACCGGCCGGCCAGGCGCCGTTCGCAGCCCGCGGGCGGCTACTCGGCGATCCGGGCGCGCTCCCCGATCGCCTGGAAGCCGCGGTGGCGCGCGATCGTGCGCGGTGGCTCGGGGGCGCGATCGAGCCGACCATCGGCGACGAGTCGCCCGACGAGTAGGTCGAACGCAGCCCCGAACTCGGTCGACTCGACGACGATGAACTCCGCGGCGATCCGTTCGGCCCGACCGGCCGCAGCTGACGCTCGGATGGCCGGAGCCGCGACGGGCGGGGCGATGACGACGTCGGCCTCGACGGTCACGCAGCTCGCCGGCGTCAGCTCGACTCGCGCGCGATAGCCCGCCCGCCGCACCGTGCGGCGCGCCCGCTGGACGGCCTGGAACCAGCCGCTCGGCAGCGCGCCGTCTGGGTAGGCGCAGACGATCCGGACGGGGTCAGCCATGCCGCGATCGCCGGCGGTCCGTCACGCCGCAGACTCGCCCGCGAGAGCGCGCAGGGCGCGCTCGAGGACGACCGCGGCCAGCTCGACCTTCCAGCCATTGTCGCGCATCGGCCGGGTGGCACCCCGGAACGCGCCCATGGCGTCCGGCACGGCCGCGACGATGTCGCGGCCGACCAGGGCCGCCTCGACGACACGGGCGCGGTAGGGCACCGGCGCCACGCCGCCCAGCACGATCCGGCCGTCGCGCCAGACGCCGTCCTCGACCGTCGCCAGGGTGGCGACGGAGGCGAGCGCGAAGTCCCAGGTCGGGAGGCCCTTCTCGTTGACCTTGTCCCACCGCTGCCGCGACCCGTCTGGCGGCCGCGGGACGGTGACCTCGACGAGCAGCTCGTCGGGCGCGAGCGTCGTCTCGCCGACGAGGTTGAGGGTCGGGCCCACGAAGTAGTCGTCGAACGAGGTGAGCCGCTCACCCCGGGGACCGGCGATTCTCGCCTCCGCGCCGAGCGCCATGAGCGCCGCTCCAAGGTCCGAGGGATGGACGATGAAGCAGATGTTCGCGTCGAGGATCGCGTTGTAGCGGTTGTCGCCCTTGACAGCGAAGCAGATGTCCCCGCCCTTCTTGATGCAGTCGAAGTCGCGGTTACGGAAGAACCAGCAGCGCGGCCGCTGGTTGAGGTTGCCGCCGAGCGTCCCGATCGCGCGGATCTCGGGCGTCGCGACCTGCCCCGCGGCGTCCGCCAGCATCGGCAGGGTCCCCCGGATCAGTGGCGCCTCTGCGATCTCGGCAAGGGTGGTCGCCGCGCCGATGACCACGCCACGGTCGGTGGCGCGAAAGCCGCGCAGCTCCGGCAGGCGAACGACGTCGACGAGGTCGGTCGGGTAGGGCATCGCCGACCCGACGACCTGGTCACGCATGATGCCGGCGACGAGGTCGGTCCCGCCGCCGAGCGGGCGCCCGGCGAGCCCGAACGCGGACAGGGATTCGACGGCCTCGGCGAGCGAGGTGGGCTCGTGGAGCCGGAACGACCTCATGCTGCCGAGCCGAGGGCGCCAAGGACCCGGGCGCGGGTCAGTGGCAGGTCCGTGAGCCACACCCCGGTCGCGTTGTGGAAGGCATTCGCGAGGACCGGTCCGACCGGTGGGGTCGAGGCCTGCCCGATCGCCAGCGCGCCGTACGGGCCGTAGTCCTGCGGGACCTCAACGAAATCCACGACGATCGGCGGGACCTCGAGGACCGAGGGCGGCTTGTAGTCGAGGATGCTGACGTTGAGCGGCAGGCCGGTCTGCCAGTCGACCAGCAGCTCCTCGTAGAGGGCGCCGCCGAGGCCCATCGCGATGCCGCCCTCGACCTGCTGCTCGAGCATCAGCCGGTTCAGCACCCGGCCGACGTCGTGGACGGCGACGTACCGGACGATGCCAATCGACCCGAGCCGCGTGTCGACCTCGACCTCCACGGCGTGCGCCCCGGTCGCGACGGACTCGACGGTCAGCTGGCGGCGTCGGTCGCTCAGCCCTTCGATCGGGGCGCCACGACCGGCCACCAGCTCGTCGACCGCGACGCGGAGGCCGGAGCCCGGGAGCGAGACCCAGCCGTCGCGGACCTCCAACGACTCCGGCGCGATCGCGGTTCCGGCCGTGCGCGAGAGCCACTCGGCCGCTCGCGCCCGGATCTCGCCGCGGACCCCCTCCGACGCCTCGACGATCGCCCAGCCGGCGACGTTCATCTGGAGCGAGGAGTTCGACGGGCCGGTGTTCGTGTTGAAGGCCGTGTCGACGCCGGGTGCGATCTGGACTCGATCGAGCGGCACGCCCGTCGTCTGGGCCGCGAGCATCGCCAGCAGGGTCCGCTGTCCGGCCCCGACCTCGGTGCTCCCGGAGCGGACCTCGAGCGTCCCGTCCGGGTGCAGGAGCACCTGGCCGGTCGAAGGCGGCGGGAGCCCGTCCTTCGAGGTGCCGCCCTGCTTGCCGCCGCCACGATCAATCGTCGAGACGATCGCCATGCCGTGGAACACGCCGGGTCGGACCTCGCGGGCCGCCGGCGGATGCCAGCCCTCGCGCCAGCCGACGAGCTCGGCGGCCCGGAGCAGCGACTGGCGCTGGCCGCCGACACGGCCGAACGGCAGGCCCGGCCGCTCGCCGGTCAGCTCGTCGAACAGGGCGCCCGTCTCGTTGAGGTTCCGGAGCCGGAAGTCGAGTGGGTCCATCGCCACGGCGTACGCGGCGCGCTCGATGGCCGTCTCGAGGGCGAACAGCCCGAAATGCCGGCCGACACCGCGCATCGGCCCGGCCCGGAAGCTGTTCGTCCAGACCTCCGTGCCCTGGTACCGCTGGTGGGGGTACGAGTACAGGATCTGGAACGGGTACCAGCCGCCGAGCACGCCGACGCCGGTCAGGCCGCGAGCCGCGGCCGAGCTCGGTGGCAGGCCGGCGTTCGTGCCGCCGTCGAACAGGACGTCGACGGCCAGCCCCTCGAGGTCGCCGGCGCGGCTGACCCCGAGCTTGACGTGCGTCCGGGTCCGCCCTCGGTGGGCCGACGTCAGGAAGCTCTCCTCGCGCGTGAGCATGCTCCTGACCGGTCGGCCGACGAGCCGGGCCACCACCGCCGGCAGCGCGAGCTCCTCGACGAGCTGGTCCGCGGACCCGTACGACGAGCCCATGAAGCCCGTCTGGATGACCCGCACCTGCTCCTCCGGCAGGCCCAGCCACCTCGCCAGCTCTCGCCGGACGTCGAACGTCCGGTGGGTCGTCTGCCAGGTCGTGAGCGTGTCGCCGTCCCAGCGGTAGAGCCCGGTCCGCAGCTCCAGCGGCACGTGCTGCTCGTAGGGCGTCGTGGCAACGCTCTCGACGAGCACGTCGGCGTCGTCGAGCGCGCGGTCCGGTTCGCCGATGACGATCGGGCCCATGACATTGCGGATCGTCCCGGGCAGCGGGTTGTCCCACTGCCTCGCCGCCGACGCCGCCGCCAGGAAGTCGAGCGCCGGCTCCAGTGCCTCGTACTCGACATCGACCAGCGCCAGCGCGTCCTCGGCAATGCCCTCCGACTCGGCCGCGACGACGGCCACCGGCATTCCGACCTGGATGACCTCGACGTTGAGAAGGCGCCGCGGCGGAGGTCCCTCGATCGTGATGCTCCGGTACGGCTCCGGCAGGTTGAAGGCGTGCAGCACGCGGACGACGCCCGGCAGCGCCTCGGCCGCGGCCGAGTCCACGCTGAGGATGCGCGCTCGGGGGTAGGGCGAGCGGAGCGTCTTGACGAACACCTGGCCGGGCAGCGACATGAGGCTGACGAACTCACCCTCGTCGGTCACCTGGCTCCGGCCGTGGATTCGCGGCACGCGCGTCCCGAGCACCTCGGACGCGTGGGGCATCAGGGTCTGCCCGCCCGGTGGCGTGGGCGCTCGTCCGGCCAGGACGTCGGCAGCTCGGCGGACGGCCTGCACGATCCGGGCCTGCTCGCCGCAGCGGCACAGGATCCCCGACACCGCGTCCAGGACATCCGCCGCGGTCGGGTCAGGGTTCCGCTCGAGCAGGGCCAGCGAGGTCATCAGGAAGCCCTTCGTGCAGATCCCGCACTGGAAGGCGCCCGCTTCCCAGAAGGCCCGCTGCAGTGGGTGGAGGCCCTCGGACCCCTGGCCGGGGGCGGCGAGGCTCGCGACCGTCCGCACCGACACGCCGTCGAGCCGCGCCGTCAGGAGCGCGCAGCTGTTGACGGCCCGGCCGTCGACGATGACGTTGCAGACCCCGCACTGGGCACGGTCGCAGCCGAGGTTCGCGCCTCGCTGGCCGAGCCGCAGGGTCAGCGTCTCCCAGAGGCTCTCGCGCGCCTCGACAGTGATCTGGTGGTCGCGCCCATCGATCGTCAGGCGGACGTCGTGGGTCGAGCCCTCGACCGGGGCCGACGATCCCGGTGCCGCGCGAAGCGAGTCCACGATGCCTCCCTGGCAGTCCCGCTGCTGGCACCTTCATACCACATGCTGGTTCCTTATCGTTCACTCGCGTTGACAGCAACAAAAATTGTTTCCACAATCGAACGGCGGGGCGGATGGTTCGGATGGCCGTCACCTCCGCCTCGGCTGGCGTGGGGAGGACAGCGCATGCGCGTGGTCGATGCCATCGCCTCGTGGTTCCGGGAGGCCGGGGTCACCCACTACTTCGGGTATGCCGGCGGCGCGGTCTGGCCGTTCCTCGACGCGCTCGTCGACCACCCGGAGATGGACGGCATCCAGGCCAAGATCGAGTCGAACGCGGTCCACATGGCCGACATCTACTGGCGGACGACCGGCCGGGTCGCGCCGGTCATCGTCACGAAGGGCCCCGGCCTCCTGAACACCGTCGGCGCGATGGCCACGGCGATGCACGACACCTCGGCGGTCTTGCTCCTGGCCGGCGCCGGCTCGACCCACTTCTACGGTCGGGCCGGGATGCAGGAGATCTACTACCGGGGCCACGAGGACGCGGTCAACATCCTGCGGCCGGTGACGAAGGGCGTCTGGATCTGCCATCGCCCGGACACCGTCATCGACACCCTCAACCAGGCCTACAAGCTGGCCGTCACCGGGCGACCCGGCCCGGTCTTCGTGCAGCTCCCGTACGACGTCCAGCTGGCCGAGATCGAGGGCGAGATCGAGCCGCCGTCGCGCCGCGCCGTGAGCTCGCGGATGCGGGCCGACGGCGAGAGCGTCGCGCGTGCAGCCGGTCTCATCCAGAACGCCCAGCACCCGATCGTCCTCGCCGGCGGCGGCGTCCGCCTGTCGGGCGGCGCCCCCGCGGCGCTGCAGGCCCTGGTCGAGCGCCACGACCTGCCGTTCGTGACGTCGCTGACCGCCAAGGGCGTGGTCTCCGAGGAGCACCCGAACTCGATCGGCGTCGTCGGCCGCTCGGGGACGCTTGCGGCCGCCCGATCGACGCGCGCGGCCGATGTCGTCGTCGCGATCGGCGCCCGGTTCTCCGACAACCACACCAGCAACTGGCGCGACGGGAAGATCTACGAGGTCCCGCGGACGAAGATCATCCAGGCCGACCTCGACGTCACCGAGATCTCCCGTAACTACCCGGTCGAGGTTGGCGTGCTGTCCGACGCAAGGACCTTCATCGAGGACCTGTCGGCCGCGCTCGACGGCCTTCCCCGGCCCGACCGCAGCGGCTGGCTCGAGGAGGTCCGCGGCTACCGCCGGGACTGGCGCGAGGAGGTCGAGCCCCTCATCCACGCGGAGACCGATCCGATCCACCCGGCGCGGATGGTCCACGAGGTTGGCGAGGCGCTGGGCACGACCGGGCGGGTGTTCATCGACGTCGGGGACGTGATCCAGTACGCCGAGGCGTACATGACCATCCGCGGCCACGGCCAGTGGCACATCAACCCCGGCATGGCCGAGATGAGCTGGGCCTCGTCGGGGGTCCTCGGCGCAGTGGCGGCCGATCGCTCGCGGCCGGCGATCGCCCTGACCGGCGACGGCGCCTTCAACATGGTCTCCAATTCGCTGGCCACGGCCGTCGAGTACGACCTGCCGGCGATCTGGGTCATCCTCAACAACCACGAGCTGGGGATCGAACGCAAGGGCGCGTTCAACTCGTACCAGCGCGTCCACCCGTGGGTCCGGTTCGTCCGGCGGGACACCGGCGAGCCGTACAACCCGGACTACGTGAAGCTTGCCGACGCCAATGGCGCGCTCGGCGAGGTCGTCGAGAGGGCGGCCGATTTCGCGCCGGCACTCGCGCGGGCCTTGGCCAGCGGGCGGCCGTACGTCATCGACGTGCGCATCGACCTCTCGGTCCCGAGCTATTTCACCAAGGGCATCGACCGGGCATACCCGGGCAAGTGGGGCGAGTCCTACCCCGGGTACGGGTCGCTTCGGGTCGTGCGCTGAGCCGCCAGGTCGCGGCGACGGCGATCTGAGGGAGGGTCGTGATGGTGGCCGAGCAGGACGTGATCTCGGAGCTCCGGCGCGCGTACGACGAGCTCACCCAGTCCCAGAAGCGCATCGCCGAGGCGATCGTCGAGGACCCGGAGTTCGTGGCCTTCGCGACCGTCGACAAGATGGCGGCGCGACTCGGGGTCAGCCCCTCGACGGTCGTCCGGTTCGCGTACCGGCTCGGCCTGAACGGCTACCAGGACCTCCAGGACCGCGTCCGGACGCTCGTCCGCTCGCAGATGCGCCTGAACGCCGCGACGGGCGACGAGTCAAGCGACCTGACGGCCCACCTCGGTGATGGGGTGTTCGCGAAGTCGCTGGCCCACGATCTCGAGAACCTTCGCCGGACGATCCTCAACCTCCAGCTGGCCGACCTGGAGCGGGCTGTGCGGATCATCGTCGAGGCCCGCCGCGTCTATGTCCTCGGTGGGGCGACGTCGCACGCGATCGCGTGGTACGCGACCCTGGCCCTCGACCGGATGCGGGGCGAGACGATCCTCATCGACCGCGAGGCGCTGGCCGCCTCGTCGCTGCGCTCGATGACGAGCGACGACGCGTTCCTGGTCTTCACGTTCGCGCCGTACGCTTCGAGCACCCTCCGGATCACGAGCACCGCGAAGCGGCACGGGGCCAAGATCGTCGCGATCAGCGACACGCCCGTCTCGCCTGTCGGGCAACGGGTCGACGTCGTGCTGCCGGCGCTCGCCTCGGGCCTCAGCACCCAGAACTCGATCGTCGCCCCGCTGGCCGTGACGACCGCGCTCCTCAACGGCGTCATCGCGGCTTCGCCGGACGCCCTCGCGAGGTACGGCGAGATCGTCAAGATCATGAACGAGTGGGACGTCTACGTCCTGAAGGGCGACGATGGCAGCTGAGGCCGTGCCAGGCCCGCCGCGAGGGCGACCCCTCGAGGGGGTGCAGGCCGTCGACCTCGCGGGCCCGTTCGGGGCGTACGCCGGCCGCCTCCTGGCCGACCTCGGCGCCCGGGTTGTCCGGGTGGTCCCGCCCGACGGCGACGCCGTCGACCGGGAGTGGCCGGTCGTCCCGACGCTTGACGGCGAGGCGAGCGCGTTCGGGTGGTTCGTGAACCTCGACAAGGAGATCGTCGCGCTCGACCTCGAGCGGCCGGCCGACCGGGCGCGATGCGAGGCCCTGCTCGGCGACGCGGACGTGCTCCTGGAGAGTTGGGGACCCGACCCGGCGGCCGAGGGCGGCTGGGCTCGGGCGAACCTGGCGGCGCGCTTTCCGGACCTCGTCGTCGTGTCGATCACCCCGTTCGGCGTGACCGGTCCGCGCGCCGGCGACGCCGGAACGGACCTCGTGACCCTGGCCGCCGGCGGACTCCTGGCCCTCGGCGGCTACCCCGACAGCGAGCCCATCGCGACGCACGGCCAGGCCCGCCTCGCGGCCTCGATCTTCGGCGCCGCGGCGGCGGTCTTCGGCCTGATCGCGCGCCAGGCCGACGGCCGCGGGCGCCACCTCGACGTCGCCGGCCAGGAGGTCATCGCGGCGGCGCTCGAGGACGCGATCCCGCAATACGACCTCACGGGCACGGTCCGCCGACGGGCGGGCGACACGCCGCGCGAGGCGGGCACGGGCATCTACCGCTGCGCCGATGGCCACGTGAGCATGGTTGCCGGGCGCCTGGGCACCGCGAGGGCCTGGCGGTCGCTCGTCGCCTGGCTGGTCGAGGCCGGGGTCGAGGACGCGACGATCCTGACCGAGGCACCATGGGAGAGCTTTCCCCACCGCCAGCGGCCGGAGTCGGTGGGGAGGTTCGTCGAGATCTTCGAGCGTTTCGCCTCGCGCCACACCAAGGCCGAGCTGTACGAGGAGGCCCAGCGTCGGGACATCGCCCTCGCGCCGGTCAACGAGGTGCCCGACGTGCTCGAGGATGTCCAGCTCGCGGCCCGCGGCTTCTTCGCCGCCGTCGAGGTCCCGGACCTCGGGCGCGAGATCCGCGTGCCCGGGCGGCCGTACCGGCTGTCCGATGAGGCCCCGTTCGTGCCGCGCATCTCGGTTCCGGGTTCGGCCGGGCTGACGGCCGTCGGCGCCGCCGGGGGGCCGGCCGACGGGTGAGTGGGCCGTTCTCCGGGATCCGCGTCCTGGACTACTGCTGGGTCGGCGCGGGGGCGCTGGTGACGAAGGCGCTCGCCGAGCACGGCGCCGACGTCATCAAGATCGAGTCGCGCACCCGGCCCGACAACCTGCGACTCGCGCCGCCGTACCGCCGCGGAAGCGAGGGCCTGGAGGGCTCCGGCTACTTCGCCTCGCGGAACTCCAGCAAGCGCTCGTTCGCGCTGAACATGCGCCACCCCGACGCCCCGGCGATCGCGCGCCGCCTGGCGGCCGCATCCTCGATCGTCACGAGCAACTTCCGGCCGGGTGTCATGGAGCGCTGGGGCCTCGGCTATCGCGACCTCGCGGCGGCGGACCCGTCGATCATCTACCTGTCGATGCCGATGCAGGGCGACGATGGCCCGCACCGCTCGTATGTCGGCTTCGGGTCGACGATCGCCGCCCTGTCGGGGCTCGTCGCGAGCGCCGGCCTGCCCGGCCGGATGCCGGTCGGCACCGGGACCCACTACCCGGACCACGTTCCCAATCCCGGGCATGCGCTGGTCGCGCTGCTGGCGGCGGTCTTTGACCGGGCCCGGACGGGCGTCGGCCGGGCGATCGAGGTCTCGCAGTTCGAGTCGACGGTCAACGTCGTCGGGCCGGCGATCCTGGCCTACCAGGCGACCGGCCGCGTCGAGCCGCGTCGCGGCAACCGCGTGCCGTGGGCCAGCCCGCATGCCGTCCTGCCGGCAGCCGGCGAGGATGCCTGGATCGCGATCGTCGCCCGCGATGACGACGAGTTCGGCCGGCTGTGCGAGGTCCTCGGCCTGGCAGACCTGGTCGCGGACGCGCGATTCGCGTCGCTCGATGCCCGCAAGGCGAACGAGGACGAGCTGGAGCGCCTCGTCAGCGCGAGCACGGTGACCCGCGATGCGGCCGAGCTGGCGGCCGATCTCCAGGCGCGAGGCGTGCCGTCTTCCAAGGTCCGGACGTCGGGCGACCTGATCGACGATCGCCATCTCCTCGCGCGCGACTTCTGGCGACGGCTCGACCACCCGGTCATGGGCTCGATCGTGGTCAACCGCGTGCCGTTCGCCTCGCCCGCCGACGATGTCGGGCCGCGCTCGGCCGCGCCCCTCCTCGGCGAGCACACCCGGGAGATCGCGGAGAGCCTCCTCGGGATGACCCGTGCCGAGGTCGACGACCACGTCGCCCGCGAGGTGTTCGTGTGACGACCGAGGTCGTCCGTCTCGCGCGACAGGGCGGCGTGGCGACCCTCACCCTGAACCGCCCCGAGCGTCGCAACGCGATCGACCAGGCGATGCGCGACGCCCTCGCCGCGACCCTCGCCGAGCTCGACGGCGATGGGGAGGTGCGAGTCGCGGTCCTCACCGGGGCCGGGCCGGCGTTCTGCGCCGGCGTCGACCTGGCCGAAGGGCCGCCGAGGGATGGCGCGGCGGCCCGGCCGCCGGTCGCGCAGCCACTGTGGGCCTTCCGGAAGCCGGTCGTCGCGGCGATCAATGGGGCAGCGGTCGGCGGTGGGCTCGAGCTGGCCCTCGCGTGTGACATCCGGATCGCGGCGTCGAGCGCCCGCCTCGGACTGACCGAGGTCCGGATCGGGAGCCTGCCGGGCAGTGGTGGCACGCAGCTCCTGCCGCGGACGATCGGACCCGGTGCGGCGGCCCGGATGCTGCTGACGGGCGAGCTCGTCGACGCCGCCGGGGCGCTCCGGCTGGGCCTCGTTTCGGAGGTCGTCATGGACCGCGAGCTGGCCGGTGCCGCCGCGGCACTGGCCGCCCGGATCGCTGAGGGCGCGCCGCTCTCGCTCCTCGCCGCGAAGCGGGCGCTCCGTGCCGCGGCCGACCTGCCCTTTGCGGAGGGCCAGGCGTTGGAGCGTCGGCTGTGGGCCGAGCTCGCCTCGACCGAGGACCGGGCCGAGGGGCGCGCCGCCTTCCGCGAGAAGCGCACGCCGAGGTTCAGCGGCCGATGACCGGGCCATCCGGCGAGGACCGCTTCGGCGTGGCTCGCACCGTGCTCGCCGAGCTGACTTGCCCGGTCGTGATCATCGCCGCCGCCGCCGACGGCGAGCGTTCGGGCGCGACCGGCACGGCGATGTACGTCTCGTTCTCGCCGCCGGCCCTCGCCGTCGCCGTGCATCCCGGCTCCCGGACCTGCCGCCTCATCGAGGCCAGCGGCGAGTTCAGCGTCTCGCTGCTCGGCGAGGGCCAGGTCCAGGCCGCCATGATCGGTGGCCGATCGGCAGCCGGTGGCGACAAGCTCGCCGCGCTCGGGCTGGGGGTCGCGGCCTCCGACCGATCCGCGGCACCGGCCCTCGCTGATGTCCCCCTCGCGATCTGGTGCCGCGTCACCCACCGGCACCCGGCCGGCGATCACGTGGTGTTCGTCGGCGAGGTCGTCGACCATCGACCCGCACCCGAGCCCGGGTCACCCCTGCTTCGACAACGCCGGCGGTACGCGCGGCTCGGCCCGTGGCTGACCGACGAGTCCCCCGGCGGCTATCCGACCTGACGATCGACCGAGCCGAGAGGAGCAACCGACCGATGGACTACCTGGATCTTCGCGACTGGCTCGATCGCGCCCGGGC
>JBQGDI010000091.1:0-14749 GCA_052038965.1 Candidatus Limnocylindrales bacterium
TTCGCCAACTGGATCGGCTACATCGACATCTCCGAGGACGAGACGAGCTACCCGACGCTCGAGAAGTTCACCGCCGAAACGGGCGTCGAGGTCAACTACCAGGAGGCCGTGGACGACAACGAGACGTTCTTCACGAGCGACCTCCAGGGCCCGCTCAGCCAGAACATCGCGACCGAGTGGGACATCGTCGTGCTGACGGACTGGATGGTCGCCCGGCTCGCGAGGCTTGGCTGGCTCGAGACGATCGACACCGCCGCCACGCCGAACTTCACGGCCAACCTCCTCGACCAGTACAAGGGCCGGTCGTTCGATCCGGAGACGAATCTCTCCGCCCCGTGGCAGTCAGGTATGACCGGGATTGGTTTCGACGCCAAGCAGACCGGCCCGCTCGAGTCGCTGGCGGTCTTCTGGGACGCGCAGTACAAGGGCAAGCTGACGTACCTGACCGAGATGCGCGACACCGTCGGGCTGGCCGCGATCAAGCTCGGCTACAAGCCGGAGGAGCTGACCCAGGAGCAGTTCGAGGCGGCGTTGGCCGAGGTCGAGAAGGGCGTGCCGCTCGTTCGCCGCCTGACCGGCAACTCGTACGTCGAGGACATGGCTTCCGGGGACGTCATCCTGGCCATGGCCTGGTCGGGCGACGTCAACGGCCTGCTCGTGCCGGACCAGACGGAGGACCAGGACTTCCAGTGGGCCCTCCCGACCGAGGGCGGCAACCTCTGGACGGACAACATGGTCCTGCCCAAGGGGGTCAAGAACAAGGCCCAGGCGCACGCCTGGATCGACTTCTACTACGTACCCGAGAACGCCGCGGCGATCGAGGCGTGGGTCAACTACGTCTGCCCGGTCAAGGGCGCCAAGGAGGTCCTCCTGGCCCAGGACCCCGACATCGCCAACAACCCGCTGATCTTCCCGACTGACGACATGGTCGCCCGGCTCCACGTCTTCCGGGCCCTGACGGCAGAGGAGGACGAGCAGTGGGCCGAGGACTTCTCGCGGGTCATGGGCCTCTGAGCCTCGCGCCACCAGACCGCCCTCCGCGACCGCCGGTCTGATGACCGCGTCCGCCGTCGCGCGCCTCCGGCCGCGGCGCGGCCTGGTGCCGTACCTGCTGCTGCTGCCGGGCATCGGCTGGTTGCTGGTCTTCTACCTGTACCCCGCGCTCCAGCTGTTCCTGGTCTCGCTGTGGACCGGGAACATCACCGACGGCTACCAGCAGACCTGGAACTGGGGGATCTACGGCGAGAGCGTCGCCGAGTACTGGCCGTGGATCCTCCGCTCGGCCGAGTACGGAGGGCTGGCCACGATCCTCGCCTTCCTGCTCGGCTATCCCCTGGCCTACACGATCGCCTTCAAGGGCGGCCGCTACAAGAACCTGCTGCTGTTCATGGTCATCGCGCCGTTCTTCACGAGCTTCCTGCTCCGAACGATCTCCTGGAAGATCATCCTGGCCGACAGCGGCATCGCCCTCGGGCCACTCAAGGACGTTGGACTCCTCGACGAGGACTTCCGGCTGCTCGCGACACCCGTCGCGGTCATCGCCGGCATCACCTACAACTTCCTGCCGTTCATGACCCTGCCCCTATACGTCGCCCTCGAGAAGGTCGACGTCCGACTGCTCGAGGCGGCCAAGGACCTGTACGCCGGACCATGGCGGCCCGGCGGGACGATCGTCGGCGCGGTCGTCGGCGCGGCGATCGTTGCCATCTTCACGATCATCCTCGGCGGCGACGCGCTGGTCCCGGCGATCATCGGCGCCATCGTCGGCGCGATCATCGGGACCTTCCTGATCAGCGAGGCGTTCGTGCGCGTGACGTTCCCGCTGTCGCTGCCGGGCGTCTTCGCCGGCTCGCTGCTGACGTTCATCCCGGCCGTCGGCGACTTCATCAACGCCGAGCTGCTCGGCGACCCGCGGTCACAGATGATCGGCAACGTCATCCAGGGCCGGTTCCTGCGGATCGCCGACTACCCGACGGCGTCGGCACTGTCGTTCATCCTGATGGCCGCGATCATCGCCGGCGTCCTCGTCTATGCCCGGATCATCGGTACCGAGGAGCTGACCGGAGGCCGGGTGTGACCGCCCACGCGTCGGCGGCGCCGGGCGCCGCCGGCCCGGCCCGCGGCCCCGGGTTGTTCGGCGTCTTCGTCGACCGCTGGTTGCTGCCGCTGTACACGCTCGGCGTCGTGGCGTACCTGATCCTGCCCGTCGCGGTCATGATCCTGTTCAGCTTCAACGACCCGACCGGGCGCTCGAACCTCCAGTTCCGGCGCTTCTCGATCGACGCCTGGCTGGATCCGCTCAGTCGCGTCGGGCTGGCCGAGGCCGTCGGCAACAGCCTGTTCGTGGCCTTCGGCGCGACGCTCATCTCGACGATCCTCGGGACGCTGATCGCCTTGGCCCTGGTCCGCTACGGGTTTCGGGGCCGGAGCGCGACGAACCTCCTGATCTTCCTGCCGATGTCGACTCCGGAGGTCGTCCTCGGCGCCTCGCTCCTGACGATGTTCGTCTCGACCACGAAGGTCCCGTTCCTGCCGGAGGGATTCCTCTACCCGCTGAGCATCCGGACGATCCTCATCGCCCACGTCATGTTCTGCATCAGCTACGTCGTCGTCACGGTCAAGGCCCGGCTCCAGGACTTCCCGCACCACCTCGAGGAGGCGGCCATGGACCTCGGGGCAAACGAGTGGACGACGTTCTGGAAGGTGACGTTCCCGCTGATCCTGCCGGGGGTCATCGCGGCGGCCCTGCTGGCGTTCAGCCTGTCGATCGACGACTACGTCATCACCTCGCTGACCTCGGGCCAGACGGACACGTTCCCGCTCTTCATCTACGGCGCCCAGCAGCGCGGGATTCCCGTCCAGGTCAACGTCATCGGGACGATGATCTTCGTCGGTGCGGTCGCCCTCGTCGTCCTGACGACGGTCTGGCAGCGCCGCCAGGCGGCCCGCGACTTCCGGCCGGTCGCCGCGATCGAGTCGTAGGCCGAGGCTCAGCCCACGAGCCGGCGGCGGACCTCGTCGTGGAGCCGGCCGTTCGTGGCCAGGAAGCTCGGGCCGCCGCAGGCCCGCCGGCCGTCGAAGTCCGTGACCCGGCCGCCGGCCTCCTCGACGAGGACCAACGGCGCGGCCGCATCCCAGACCGACAGGCCCACCTCGAGCATGGCCTCGGCGGCGCCCTCGGCCACCAGGGTGTAGCCCCAGAAGTCACCGAAGCCGCGTTCGCGCCAGGCCGCGGCGAGCAGTCCTCTGAGTCCCGGCGCGCGGCCGGACGCCTCGACGTCCCTCGCACTGGCGGTCAGGACCTGGGCATCCGCGAGGGCCCCGATCCGGGAGACGTGGATCGCCCGCCTCGGCTCGGCGCCGGCCGACGGTACGGCCCACGCTCCCCCGCCCCGCCAGGCGAGCCACCGCTCGCCGAGCGCGGGGGCCGAGACGACCGCGGCCTGGAGTTCCCCGTCGCGCTCGACGGCGAGGAGCGTCGCAAAGAGCGGTACGCCGCGCATGTAGTTGTGCGTCCCGTCGATCGGGTCGACGTACCAGCGGACGCTCGCCTCCGCGGCCTCGACGCCATATTCCTCGCCGAGGACGCCGTGCCCCGGAAACGTGTCGGCGAGGCGCTCTCGAACGAGCCGCTCGACCGCGGTGTCCGCGACCGTCACGAAGGTCCGGTCTGGCTTCCGCTCCGGCACGATGTCGCGCCGGAAGTGGCGCATCGCGATCGCGTCGGTCTCGTCGCACCAGCGGAGGCCGGCCTCGACCCAGCCGCGCAGCTCGGCGTCCGTCCCGCGCCGGAGCGTGGCGCTCCAGTCAGGACCGTGGCCCGGCGGCGCGGTCGCGAGGCCCGCCGCGAGGCGGGCGATGGGATCGGTCATGCTCGGTTCTGGCCCCGTCCGGATCCGACAGGGGGTCTCGCGCGCCGGGCTTCAGCCTGCGGCGGCGGCCGCCTCCGTCACCGCCGCCGGGGCATCGCGATGGACCTCCATGGGCGTCACGTAGCGGTCGACCATGGCCCGGCTGCCGACGACGCCGAGGACGTCGTACAGGAACGCGATCTTGCGGCCCTGATCGGCCAGGATCGCGTCCCTCGTCGGCAGGTCCCACAGCTGGCGCTTGAACGGCCCGATTGCCTTCTTGCGGGTGGTGTAGACGAACTGCTGGTCGGTCTGGTCCGGCTTCCGCTCGTCGAGCGCGTTGGCGAAGCACCACCGGTCGATCTGCTCCCGCAGGTCAGCCGGGAACTCGGGGTGGTCGTAGAGCGCGTTCTGGAAGCCGGTCGCCAAGTGGATCTCGGCCGTCTCGGTCTCCGGGAAGCGATGGAACATCTCCTCGGGCAGCGTGCTCGCGCCGTGCTGCACCGTGCCGGCCAGGGCGTACTCATCGCGTGCGACCTTGCCCAGCCGCTCGTGGACAGTGAAGTCGAGCGCCACCTGGGCGATCGAACCATCCGGCAGCACCACGCCGCCGTGCGAGGTGCCGGTCTGGACGCTGACCTTGCTGATGGTCGCCGCACCCGGGGCCTCGCGGCGCAATGCCCGCTGGAGGCCGTCGAGATAGGCGCGCAGCTCGCCCTCGGTCGAGTTCGACTTGCCGACTTCGCCGATCTCGCCGCCGATCGAGATCGACACCCCGTCGGCCTCGAGCGACCGGATGAGGGCGACGAGCTCGGCGGTCCGCTCGTAGTTCGAGCGCTGCTGCTCGTCCTCGGTCGGCATCGACAGGTCGACGAGCGTCGAGGCGTCGATGTCGATGTTCCGATAGCCGGCATCGATCGCGAGCCGGCAGGCGCGCCGGATCTCCTCGGTCATCGCGTCCGGGTCGACGGCGTACTTCTTGGCGTTGAACTGGTAGTGGTCGCCCTGGATGAACACCGGTCCATGCCACCCGGCGGCGACCGCGCCGGCAAGGACCGCTGTCGCGTAATCGATCGGGCGCTGGTAGGTGTAGGTCTGCTCGCTCCGGGCCAGCTCGAGGATGACCGCGCCGACGTCGTGGGCCGCCGCCTGCTCGAAGACGATTCGGGCCATGTCGAACGTCTGGGCCCGGATGTTGATCGCCGGGACGGTGAAGCCAGCGACCTCGCCGCGGCCGCGGGCCAGGTACAGCTCGTGGATGCTCGCCGATCGCGCACCGAGGGCCTGGGCAGCCTCCCAGGCCAGCCATTGGGCCGCTGCCACCGCACCGTCGTCAACCCCGAAGGCGGCCGTCCAGGCGACGTCGGGCATGCGACGTCGGAGGCCCTTAGCGTCCTCGACGACGAGGCGGCCGTCCTCCACGCGGGCGACGCCCTCGAGGCGCCCGAAGAGGTCAGAGACGGCGGTTGCGACGTGCGGCATGGTGTCAGCGTCTCCTGTCGACGGTTCAGCGACGGACGGACGTGGTTCGCGCCGAGGGCGACCGGCGGGTCGCCATGCCGATTATCGTCCGTGCCGCGGATCGAGGTCGCGGCCGTCGGAGGGGCGCCACCCGGTCAATGCGCCGCGCCGCCATGGTGGCCGCCGTACTCGACGCGGTATCCGGCGACGAGCCGGCGGACCTCCTCCAGCCCGGTGACCTTCCCGGCGACCAACCCGAGCAGGTCGTCGCGACGGTGGTGGAGGTCGCGCTCCAGGTCGCCGGTCCGGCGGCCGAGCCGCGCGGCGACCTCGGGCAGGACGCCCCAGGCAAAGTGCTCGTAGCGCCCGAGCCGGTCGTCCCACGTCGCGAGCACGGCCGGCGGCAGGCGCTGGGCGTGCCCGTGGGCGTCGCGCGCGAGCGGCCGGACGTAGTGCGCGGCCGTGACGCGAAGGCGCCCGCGGGACCGCCTCGGGGCACTCGCGTCGCCGAGCACGAGCACACAGCCGAGGAACGTCAGCTGGTCCTCGGTCAGCGGCAGCGGCCCGGCACCCAGCCGGCGCCGGACCTCCTCGAGCGACGGTGCCTCGAGCGCGCCACCGGGCCGCCGACCCCGGACGAGGTTGGCCGCGCCGGCGGCCGTCAACGTCCGGTCGAGGCCGTCCAGCTCGGCATCCGGGCGCACGGACGCCAGGACGCCGCCGAGTAGCTGTGCTCCGGCGGCGATGCGTCCCTCGGGCGTGGCGACGACCAGCGGGACGCGGCCCTCGGCGAGCAGCCAGACGAGCGCCGCGAGCTCGGCATCGAAGACGCCGCGGGCGATCAGCTCGACGAGCGATGGGACGGGCACGGCCCGACTCTAGCCGATATTGGGATCGCCCCAGCCCAGGTCGTCGCGGACCGTCCGCCGATCCAGGTACCACACGAGCCCGATGCCGAGGACGATCCACGGCAGCCCGAAGGACAGGTGCCAGCGCTCCTCCCCACTCGACGCGTCCCCGGGCCGGCCACGCATGGACATTTGCCGAGGTTGACATCGCCCGACGGCGACCCGTACCATCCGCGACCGGCGCACCAGCGCCCTGGTTATCGGAGGTGTGCGATGCACAACACCGCACTTCGCATGCGGCGGTCGACGGCGCCCTTCGGCGTCGCCGTTCGCGGGAGATTTGTGCCCACCTCCAGGTGACTGACGGGCGGTAGGACCGCCCTCCAGGCAAACCACGGACCGTGGGCCAGATCGGGCCCACGGTTATTTGTTTGTTCTCGGGGCTGCACACCGAGGACCGACGACGAGCCGCGAGCCCTCCCCCGCCGAGCCGGGAGCGGATCGCGGCTCTGTTTGTGTCTCGCAGCCTCCACCCGAGGACCACGCTCATGACCACCACGCTCGAACAACCGAATACGGCACGCAGGCCGGTGGCCCCGACGGAGCCCGCGGTCCGGGTGGCGCTCGAGGTGCTCGAGCCTGATCCCGGGAGCCCGCGACGCCACGGGTCCCCGGGCGGCCCGCCGGCCCTGATCGTGGAGCGCGTCACGAAGCGCTTCCAGGTCGGCCGGCGGAAGCGTCCGGTGACGGCGATCCACGACGTGACCCTCCACCTCGAACGAGGCGGCACGCTCGGGATCCTCGGCGCCAACGGCTCCGGCAAGTCGACCCTGATCCGCCTCGTCTCGGGTCTCCTGACCCTCGACGAGGGCCGGGTCGAGGTCTTCGGCCACGACATCGCCCGCGAGGAGATGGCGGTCAAGCGCCTGATCAACCGGGTGAGCGTCGACGCCGCGTTCTACAAGAAGCTCACCCCTATGGATAACCTCCTCTCCGCGGCTCGCCTGTACGCCATCGATGCCGGACTCGCGAGGCGCGACACGGTGGCGATCTGCGAGCGGCTGGGCATCGCGCGGAAGCGGCTCGGCCGGCCGGTGGAGCAGCTCAGCCGAGGGATGCAACAGAAGATCGCCATCGCGCGAGCCCTGCTGACGAGCCCGGCGCTGCTGCTCCTCGACGAGCCCACGACGGGCCTCGATCCGCGATCGAAGCTCGACGTCCAGGCGTTCATCGAGGAGATCCGGACGAGCCACGACGCCTCGATCGTGCTGACGACCCACGACCTCGACGAGGCCGAGCGCCTGTGCGACCGGATCGCCGTCCTCAACGACGGCCGGGTGGTCGTCCAGGACACGCCGGAAGCGCTGAAGCGACTCGTCGCCGAGCGCCACGGTGAGGCCCCGACGATGCACGCCGTCTTCATGACCTACACCGGCCGGTCCCTCGACGACGACGTCGAGGACGACGACCACGACGACGAATGACACCCGAAATCGACGACGAAGGGAGGTGAGAACCATGCTGCTGCACCCGATGGAGCTTGAGTTGGCGCAGGAGCGCCGCGAGCGCGAGATCGCCGAGGCGATCCGTGCCCGTGGCCTCGCTCGCCAGTCGTCCTCTCTTCGGCGCGCGCTCGGGCTGTCGATCATGCGGATCGGCGCCCGGCTCGCGGCCGAGCCACAGCCCAGGCTGGCCCGGTCCTCGTGACCGGGTCAGCCCGCAGCGCGGGGTTTCCTCCAATGGCCCTCCTGGCCCATGAGCTCAAGGCGTCGTACGCCTTCATCGAGCGCAACTTCTTCCTGTCCCGGCGGTACTGGGGCTGGGAGGTCGCGTTCCTCGTCTACTCGGCGGCCGGCGCGCTGTCGATCTCGCTGATCGGCGCCCAGGCCGGCGATCCGCGCCTGATCCTGACGCTCGTCGTCGGGGCGATCTTCTGGAACTACCTGTCGGTGGTCTTCAGCTGGATCGCCGAGACGATTGCGATCGAGCGCTGGGAGGGCACGCTCGAGTACACGATGATGGCGCCCGTCCGCCGCTCGACCCACCTCTTCGGCGCCGTCGCCTACGCGATGGTCTACGGGCTGATCCATACCGCGGCGATCCTGGTCGCGGTCGTGCTGTTCTTCCCGGAGCTGTCGCTGGACCACGCCGATCCGACGACGGTCGGGGCGTTCTTCGTCCTCGGCTCGTTCAGCTTCGTCGGCATCGCGATGCTGGCGG
The DNA here is from genome assembly GCA_052038965.1 of Candidatus Limnocylindrales bacterium. Taxonomy (GTDB): domain Bacteria; phylum Chloroflexota; class Limnocylindria; order Limnocylindrales; family CSP1-4; genus UBA5189. The sequence continues at coordinate 8,381 of JBQGDI010000091.1, forward strand.
CGATCCTGCCGCTGCTGTACGTCGAGCGCGGTGCGCAGATGACGTTCGTCCTGCAGTCGGTCCTGCTGCTCGTCAGCGGGGTCTACTACTCGATCGACGTCCTGCCCGGCTGGATGCAGGTCGTGTCGTGGTTCTCCCCGGCCACCTACGCCCTCCACGGCGTGCGGGCCGGCCTGATCGACGGCATCCCGCTGACGGCCCTGTGGGGCGACGTCTGGCCGCTCCTCGTGGCCGGCGTGGTCCTCATCCCGTTCGGCCTGTGGGCCTTCGGGCGCGCGGAGCGCTACGCGAAGCGCACCGGCAAGCTGAAGCGAGTCGGGTGATGAGCACGACGCAGGCACCGTCCGGGCTCCGGCTCCGTCCGTTCGCGGGCGGGCCGGACCTGGCGGCGATCGTCGAGATCGAGAACGCCGAGGCGGAGGCCGACCGCATTCCGGAGCGCTTCGATGTCGAGAGCCTGACGGCTCACTACGCGCACCCGAGCCAGGGCTTCGAGCCGAGCCGGGACGTGACGATCGCGGAGCTCGACGGCCGGCCCGTGGCGGTCGCGTCGCGGATCTGGGTCGACACGACCGACGGGCTGCGGGAATACCGCCTCGACGGCGCGGTCCACCCCGACTGGCGCCGGCGCGGCGTCGGCACGGCGTTGCTGGCCGAGAACGAGCGGCGGGCGCGCGAGGTGGCGGCGACCCACGACACGGCTCGCCCGCGCGCCTTCGGGTCGTGGAGCGGTGAATCGCAGCCGGCCGATACCGCCCTCCTGGAGGCCGCCGGATTCGCGCCGGTCCGGTGGTTCTTCGACATGACCCGGCCGACGCTGGACGAGGTCCCGGACCTGGCTCTGCCCTCCGGACTGGAGGTCCGGCCGATCACCCTGGAGCTGGCGCTCGCCGTGTGGCGCGCCGACGTCGAGGCGTTCCGGGATCACTGGGGCGGCTTCGACGGCTCGGACGCGAACCTCGACCGCTGGCTCGCCCGGCCCTCGACGGACCTGGCCCTGTGGGTCGTCGCGTTCGACGGCGACGAGGTCGCCGGTGGCGTCCTCAACACCATCGACGCCGCCGAGAACGAGGCCCTCGGCACCGCTCGCGGTTGGCTGAGCAGCGTCTTCACCCGGCGGCCATGGCGGCGGCGGGGACTGGCACGCGCCCTGATCGCCCAGTCCCTGCGACGGCTGCGGGAGCGGGGCATGACGAGCGCCACGCTCGGCGTCGATGCCGACAACCCCAGCGGCGCTCTGGCCCTGTACGAGGATCTCGGCTTCGCGGTCAGCTATCGGGCGACCGCCTGGCGGAGGCCGTTCTGATGGATCGCCTCGTCGCGCTCGGCTGGGATGACCGCCTGGCGAGCCTGCACGCCGCGCTGACGCCGAACCTGACGCCGGCCCGGGTGCTCGCCGAGGATCGCGGCCGGTACCTCGTCGCCACGGCCGGCGTGGAGCTTGCGGGGGCGCCGTCAGGCCGCCTGCGCTACGCCTCCGAGGCGGACGCCTCGGTCGAGTGGCCCGCGGTCGGCGACTGGGTCGGCCTCGAGCCATCGCCGGCCGGCGGCGAGGCGCTCATCCACGCAGTGCTGCCCAGGCGGAGTGCGCTCGTGCGGCGCGCGCCGGGCGACCGTCGGTCGCCGACGCAGACGCTGGCAGCGAACGTCGACACGGTCTTCATCGTCACCTCGCTCAACGCCGACCTGAACCTCCGGCGGCTGGAGCGGTACCTGTCGGTCGCGTGGGACTCGGGCGCGACGCCGGTCGTCGTGCTGTCGAAGGCCGACCTGTCGACGGATCCGATCGGATCCCGGGTCGCCGCCGAGGCCGTTGCCGGGGGCGTCGACGTCGTTCCTGTCTCGGTCGTGACCGGCGAGGGGCTGGACGCGGTCCGCTCGCACCTCGTCCCTGGGCGGACGGTCGTGTTCGTCGGCTCGTCCGGCGTCGGCCAGTCGACCCTCGTCAACGCCCTCGCGGGAGCGCCACTCCTCGCCACGGCGGCGATCCGCGAGGACGATGCGCGCGGTCGCCACACGACGACGCGCCGCCAGCTGCTGCGCCTGTCCGATGGCCTCGTCATCGACACGCCCGGACTCCGCGAGCTCGGCGTGATCGACGAGGATGGCGTCGCGACGGCCTTCCATGACGTCGAGTCGATTGCCGCTGAGTGCCGCTTCGGCGATTGCAGCCACGACTCGGAGCCCGGCTGCGCCGTCCGCGCCGCGATCCGCGATGGGCGGCTGCCGCCGGCTCGGCTTGAAGCCTTCCGAAAGCTCCAGCGCGAGGCGCGGCGGGCCGCACTGGCGACCGATGCCGTCGCCCGCCGCGCCGAGCGGAAGCGCTGGAACGCCATCCATCGCTCGGTCGATGTCCATATGCGAACCAAGTACGGAGCTGAGCCATGACTGCCCCCGCCCGCGCCGGCCAGAGGACCGAGGGCCTCGTCCTCCGACCGTTCGACCCGGCCACGGACTACGAGCCCGTGGCCGAGCTGGTCTCGGCGACGAACGCGTTCGACGGCCTCGACTGGCTCATGACCCAGCACGAGATCCGCTCGGAGGTCCGATCCGGCGGCGCCTACGACCCGGGGCGCGACACCCGCGTCGCCGAGGTCGACGGGCAGCCGGTCGGCTTCATCCGCATCTCATCCCGCACGCGCGGCGGCGAGAAGGTCGTCCATCGGATGGAGACCTGGACCGGGCCGGAGTGGCGCCGCCGCGGTGTCGGCCGCGCGCTCGTCAACTGGGCCGAGGAGCGCAGCCGCCGACTGGTCGAGGCCGGCGCGTCCTGGCCTCAGGGCCTCATCCATGAGATGTCCGGCACGCTCGACGAGGCCAATGCCGCGTCGGCGGCGTTCGCGGAAGCGATGGGCTACCGACTGATCCGCTACTCGTTCGAGATGCGGCGCCGGCTCGACGAGCCGATCCCCATCGCTCCCCTGCCCGCGGGCCTGGAGCTGCGGCCGGTCCGTGCCGAGGACCACCGTCGCATCTGGGACGCCAACGCCGAGGCCTTCCGCGACCACTGGGAGGCGGCCCAGCGGACCGACGCCGACTTCGAGCGGGACTTCGCCGACCCGGATCTCGACACCTCCTTGTGGCGGGTGGCGTGGGACGGCGACGAGGTCGCCGGCGTGTCGATGAACACGATCTTCACCGAGGAGAACGAGCGGCTCGGGATCAAGGTCGGCTGGCTCGACCAGGTCTCCGTCCGCCGACCGTGGCGGCGGCGTGGCGTTGGGGCGGCCGTCATCGCCGCGTCGCTCGAGGCGCTCCGCGAGCGTGGGCTCGAGGAGGCGTCGCTCGGCGTGGACGCCGAGAACCCGACCGGGGCGCTGGCGCTGTACGAGCGGCTCGGCTTCCGGAAGTACCGCTCGTTCCGCGTCTACCGCAAGCCGCTCTGACCGCGACCGCGCCGGCGCCGGCGTTGTGCGCCCTCCGACGAACTGGCCTTACCAGCGGGTCTTGAAGATGAACCGCCGAGGGTCCACGTCGCGGCCGGCCAGATCCACGATGCCGTCCTTGACCTTGATGCGGTACCACGTCCCGGCCATCAGCCGGTAGGTCGGGTCGATGGTCGCCGTGTGCGTGGCGCTGTCGTACCGCACGGTGACGCTCACCAGGTAGCCCGTGCGGAGGTTGCGCAGCTTGAGGGTGGACTTCGAGACGCCGGTGACCGCCTCGCTGAACGTGAGCTTGATGGTCGCGCCCCGCCACACACCCGTCGCGCCGTCCGCCGGTCGGACCGCGATGATCGTCGGGTCGATCGTGTCGCCGGTCTTGAACGAGAACGCCGTCGCGACCAGGGCGTTGCCGTGCACGTCCTCGATCGTGCCCGCGACGACCACCGAGTACCAGGTCCTCGACGCCAGCCGCGCCGCGGGGGTGATCGTCGCCTCCTGTCGCGCCGCGTCGTAGGCCACTGTCGCGGCGACCCGGGTGCCGGCGCGCAGCAGCTGGACGGACGCGTCGTCGACGCCGACGACGGCCTCGTCGAAGGCGATGACAGGCCTGGTCGTCTCGGCCACGCCGGTCGCGCCCGCGCGAGGCCTGATCATCGTGGCGATCGGCGGGGCGACGTCCGGCGGCAGCCAGGCGAGGGCGTCGGGCGCGACGATCCGGCCGTAGCCGAAGTAGTCGTCGCGGCCGGCTGCGCCGAGGTCCTTGGCCGTCGTCTTCATGGCCGTCTCGACCTCGGCGAGGGCGAACTCAGGATGGACGGAGCGGATCAACGCCGCGAGCCCCGCGACGTGGGGTGTCGCCATGCTCGTCCCGCCCATCGTCTTGTAGGTCCCGTCCTTGTAGGCGGAGGTGATCCCGACGCCCGGGGCGGCAAGGTCGATCAACGGACCGTAGTTGCTGAAGTTCGCCTTGGTATCGCTGCTGTTCGTGGCCGACACGGAGATGACGTTGGCGAACGAGGCCGGATAGAAAAGGTTGCTGCTGCTGTTGTTGCCGGCCGCCGCGACGATGAGGGTGCCGGCCTCCCAGGCGGCGGTGAAGGTCGGCTGGAACGCCGCGACCTGCGTCGACGACAGCCCGCTGCCGAGGCTCATGTTGACGACCTTCGCGCCGTGGGCGACCGCCCAGTCGACGCCCTCGAGGAAGTCGCTCCAGTAGCCGTAGCCGTCGGCGTCGAGGACCTTCACGGGCATGATCGACACGCCGGGCGCCACGCTCGCGACCCCCTCGGCATTGTTCGTGGCCGATGCGATCGTCCCGGCCACGTGCGTCCCGTGGCCGTAACCGTCGGCCACGTTCGTGCTGCCGGTCCGGGCGTTGTAGGGATCGACGATCGGCACCCCCGCAAGGTCTGGGTGGGTGAGCTCGTAGCCGGTGTCGAGGACGGCGACGACGGTCGTCGGCGAGCCGAGCGTGACCGGCCACGCGCTTGGCATTCCGATGATCCGCATGTCGTACTGGTCGCTCGACCAGAGGGTGTCGTTGGGCGCCGTGTCCAGCGGCCAGTCCTGCGTGGCGCCGACGGCGTCGGGGACCACGGCCCTGACGCGCGGGTCCCGCTGCAGGCGGGACGCGACCGCGCCGGCGTGCCCGGCCCTGGCCACGACCACCGAGCGCCGGGGGTCGAGGTCGGAGCGCTTCGAGGCCTTAACGTCGGGGGCCTCCAGCGTGGCGGGAGCGTCGTCATGCCAGAGCACCACGAGCCTTCCGTCCGGGGCGGCCGCGAAGGCCGTGTCGACCGGGAGCGGCCCTCCCGGCGCGAAGGCGAGCAGCGCCAGGAGCACCGCGGACACGACCGCGGCCACCGGACCGGTCAGGGAGTGGCGGAGGGAGCGGCGGAGGGAGCGGCGGGAGCGGCGGAGGTTCTGCGTCGCCACGTCGGGCTCCTCGGCGCTGGGGACGCGGCGCCGTCGTCTCGCCTCGTCGCCGCGCGGTCTCCGGTTCTGGGGTCGAGGGACGAGCTCGGCCGTCTCGCATCGTCGGCGGTGTGGTGGCCCGCGGCAACGTGACCTTGGTCCCGGTGCCGGGTGGCTCGATGCGACGATCCGCATCTCGACCCGCTCCCGGCCCCGACCCACCTGGCCTGCCGAGTCCGCTTCGTGCCGTAGGAATCCCGTCGAGCGGCTCGGAATCGCCAGCCAGATACCAATGGGGGTGGTGTCAGGCGGCCGAATCTGCGCACCGGCGGGCGTGAAACGGCCGGGTCGTGCTCAGCCGGACGGCTCGGGGTCCTTCGCTGGCCCGGCACCAGCTCCTACCACCACCGGCACTTGTATCTGACAGGATCCGCATGGACGCGGGACGCCTTGACGATCGCTGGCGGCGGCTGCCCGTGGACCGCGACCACCGGTGGGCCGCTATCACCCGTTGGCCGCGGCCGCCCGTGGCCAGGCGGCCGATCGCGGGCCGCGACCACCCGTGGGCCGCGACCACCCGTGGGCCGCGGCCGCCCGTGGGCCGGGTGCACGTCAAAGCGGCAGGCGGCCCTCGCGCGCCACGAGCTCAAGCCAGGCCCGCTCGCGGCCGATGGTCGTCGCCGGGCCGTGGCCGGGCAGGACGAGCATGGGCACCGGTAGCCGCGCGAGGCGGGCCAGCGAATCGGCCATGGCCTCGGCCGAACCGCCCGGCAGGTCGATCCGTCCGAAGGAGCCGGCGAACAGGGTGTCGCCGCTGAACAGCAGGCCCTCGTCCGGCGCCAGGAGGCAGACCGAGCCCTCGGTGTGGCCGGGCGTGTGGAGGACCTCGAGCCGGACGTCGCCGAAGCGGATCTCGCCTCCCTCGGCCAGGTCCACCGCCGGCACGCACGGCGGGATCTCGAACGGCGCCCAGAGCGGTTGCGGCGCGGTCAGCATCTCGCGGTCGAGTGGATGCGCGGCGATCTGCGCCCCGGTGTGCTCGGCGACCCGCGCGTTGTCGCCCATGTGA